>JAHIZN010000360.1 GCA_018814245.1 bacterium | reverse complement strand
GACTACAAAGCAGAATAGTATTCATTTAGCAGGAGTAGATACTCTGGGGAGATTAAAAGATGTAAGAGCAGTTGATTTCTTGATAAAGGAGTTACGGAAAGGAAACATGTGGGCAGCTGAGGCATTGGGAGAGATAGGAAAGGAAGTAAAGGATGATAGGATTATTGATGCGTTGATTGAAGTGATATTATGGTTAACGAGTAAAGACAAGGTAAAACAAAATAGTTTAATGCCAAGGGAGTCGGCAAGGGCTTTAGGTAAGATAGGTGATCCAAGATCTATTGAACCATTAATAGAGGCTTTTAAAAATGCAAATGATCTTTCAGATAAAAGATTTGTTGCTGGTTTCGGATTAAGCAAGTTTAATGATAATAGAGTGATTAAGGTATTAGAAGAAGCCTTATTAGACCCCAAAAACGATTTCATTAAAGAAGATTTAGCAAAAGTATTAAAAGAATTAAGAGACAAAAAGTAGTAAGTACTAATCTTTAAAGGAAAAAGAAGGAAATCAAATGTTTAAAAGAATTTCTTTGTTTGGGTTAATTGGGGTGTTGTTATTATTGGGAGTTTCTGTATATGCAGGAGAAGTGAAATTAAACTGCGAGATAGGGGATGCTATCTTTCGCCCACTTACTATGCCTTTAGGTATAGGTAATGGATTTGGGCATGTTGGAATCTATTGTTGTAGTCAGTCGGATAAGAGTAAAGTTAGTATTGGTACTGAGGATCCATATCCAATTCAGATTGATAATAGTGATTTTAAATATTCTATGATTCAGGTAAATGGTTATAAAAAAGATTTGCCGCCAGATATTAAAGAGATAGATTTTGTTACATTAGAGTTTGCATTGGATGGAAGGAAACCTTGGGGTGCATATAGTAATGGAAGATTATTGGCTAAGGATCGCAGACAGATTATTGCAACTGCTTATAAACAGACACAAATACAGGGTACAAAATATGTAAAATATGCTACTGGTGATCCGAAGAAAAATGAGAAACCTGAAGATATAAAGAAACCAGATGTATCTTTTCGTTGTGATGGGTTTGTAGAGTATTGCTATGAACAGGTTGTGGGAGGGTTCTTTAGTGATGAAGAAGAAAGAGATTGTTGGTCGAGTTTATTAGATAAAAAGTATGCTGGTGGGATATGGCCTAAATTCTATCCCAAGGCATTGATGGAGCTGATGCAGGAAGCGAAGGCTGTTTTACCTCAAGTAAAATTCCTTAAAGTCTATAAACCAGATGGGACAGAGGTAGGTAAAAACGATTGGATAATGGCAGGGGAAAAGTATACCGTTAAAATACAAGTAACTGATGAAACTAAAGAAGGACTACAAGATGGCTCTGGAATTGATAAAGTGGAATTATTTTGTAGAATTAGAATACCTAATGAAGAAAAGAAAATTGGAGAGGAGGATAAAGATGAAGATATTGGTAAGATATATGAGTTTGACTGGACACCAACAATAACTACTGTTGGAAATTCTCTGTATGAGTTATTTGTGCAAACTTATGATCGTGCAGGAAATAAAACATTAGTTGATAATAGTAAGTTTGTATATGGCTCACCATATACAGCAGAAGATCCATTCCCAACAATTGTAGATAACAAACCACCACAGGTCCTCACCACTGCCCCCCTGAACAACGCCACAAAGATATACATTGATAAAAAGATTAAAATTACATTCTCTGAAAAGATGGATGATGAGACGATTAACAGGGATACGATTCTGGTTAATAATGGTAGTGTGGTTGGCTCTGTTACCTATAATGAAGACTTGAAAACAGCATTTTTTACTCCAGATAAACCGTTAGATATTAATACCAATTATACTGTTTTGGTAAAGGCTGGTTTATCTGGTGTAAAGGATACAGCTGGTAATCCTATAGCTTCAGACGATACATTCTCGTTTACCACTACCAATGAGTTGGTTCCGGACAGGGTAATTGAGTTAGCAGTAACCTATACGAATGCGGAGGGTAAAGAGCATCCAGTGCCGGCAGGGACACGGGTGATGACCTCCT
>JAHIZN010000359.1 GCA_018814245.1 bacterium | reverse complement strand
TTGGCAGCTGCATAGACCCACGATTAGAAGCTATACCTTTAACCTTAAAGGCATTTCAGGAAGATACTTGGGTACCGTTAATTTATGAGATTAAAACCAAAGGGATTGAGTTGGCAATAACAGGATAATTTTGGATACAGATAAATAGTAAGGAGTATTAGATGAACGCAGTTACGACATTTGACAGCACCAAGGAATTCCTGCAGGATATGTTGCGAAGCATTCGTGAGGCAAAGACCCAACTTCCTAATTTTCAGCGTGGATGGGTCTGGGACGACGAACATATTCGCAGCCTACTTGCAAGCATTTCCCTTTCTTACCCAATTGGTGCGGTAATGATGCTTCAATCAGGTAATCCTGACTTCCGCCTCAAGCTACGACTTGTTGAAGGAGTTACTATTGCTGATTCTCCAGAACCTGAACGACTTATTCTTGATGGTCAACAGCGGCTTACATCACTGTTTCAGTCTCTTCTTCTTGATCAAGCTGTTACGACAAGGGATGTTCATAATCCTAAAAAAGGGATTAGGCGATGGTACTACATAGACATTGAAAAGGCATTGAGTCCAAATGGTGACCGAGATGAGACGATTATTGGTTTTCCTGAAGACCGAATGGTTCGCAATTTCCGTGGCGAGGTAACAGCTGACTATTCCACGCCAGAGAAAGAATACGAAAATAGATTATTTCCATTTGCACGGATCTTTGATTATGCAAACTGGAGGCGAGGATATAATAATTTTTGGGGACACGATTCGGAGAAGAGCAAACAGTTTGATGAATTTGAAACTGAGATTATTGACCGTTTCAAACAGTACCAGATTCCGCTGATACTGTTGCGTAAAGATACACCCAAAGAAGCTGTTTGTCAGGTTTTTGAAAAGGTGAATACCGGGGGTGTCTCTTTAACAGTTTTTGAATTACTTACAGCTACTTATGCAATTGACAACTTTTCACTTCGTGATGATTGGGCTATACATGAAAAACAACTCAAAAAGAAAGAGGTTCTGGAGAATATTCAGAGTGATGACTTTTTACAGACTATTGCACTACTTGCGACACGAGCACATCGAAAACAGAGCATTGATGCAGGTATTTTACTCGAGAATGCACCTGGCATTAGTTGTAAGCGTGAAAATATACTTCGACTCTCGCTTGCTGATTATAAATTTTGGGCTAATGATGTAACCAAAGGTTTCGAGAATGCGGCACGCTTTCTTTATGGTCAAAAAATTTTTAGTGCCAGAGACTTGCCATATCGTACACAAGTGATACCACTTGCAGCAATTTTTGCAGTACTTGGCAGCCGGGCTGAAAATGCTGGAGTAACTACAAAACTATCGCGTTGGTACTGGTCCGGTATTCTCGGTGAACTGTATGGTGGTGCAATTGAAACACGATTTGCCAAAGATGTTCCCGAAGTACTGGATTGGATTGATGGCAAGGGAGAGGAACCTACAACGATTTCAGATGCCAATTTTGTGTCATCGCTACTGCTGACATTGCAAACTCGCAACAGTGCTGCCTATAAGGGGATTCACGCTCTTCTCATGCGAGATGGTTGCCAAGATTTTCTCACTGGTGATTCAATCGGCATACAGCTTTATTTTGATGACAGAATCGATATTCACCACATCTTTCCTCAAGATTGGTGTAAACAAAATAAGATTGATGCCCGGCGTTGCAATAGTATTGTAAATAAAACACCACTGTCTGCCAGAACCAACCGTACTATTAGTAATAACGCACCAAACAACTATCTAATGAATATTCAACGCAAGGCTTATATTGCTGATGCTATGCTCGAACATATACTTGGGTCTCATTTGATTGATTCTGTATCGCTGCGTGCCAATGATTTCGATACCTTCTTCAAGTTGCGTGAAACTGCTTTGCTTGATCGTATTGAGCGTGCAATGGGTAAATCGATTGTACGCGAAGCAGAACCCTCTGAGGACGAAGATGTGATGGAAAAGGAGGAAATATTGGAGTCAGATATAATAGATGGGTAGCAAATTCCAATAGTGGCAGGTGAAAATGAAACAGTAAAAATCAGAAATTCTGATGGAAGAGTGGCTCAAGAAAGCAGATGAAGATATGATGTCTGCTAAGGTTATGCTGGAAACCAATCATTATACATGGTGTGCCTTTATTTGTCAGCAAGCTTTAGAAAAGTGCTTAAAAGCAGGTTATGTCCAAAAGAAAAATGAAATACCACCACATATTCATAAGCTTGAAAGACTGTGCGAAATACTTGAACTGCAACCACCGGAGGATATTTTGGAAGGGATTATCAGAATTGATAAGTACTATATTATTGCCCGATATCCTGACTACAAAAAGGGTGTTGATATCTCAGCAAAGGATATAGCAGAATCTATCTATAATAAAACGCAGGAGATTTATAAATGGTTAATGAAAAATTTGGGGCTTCAAAAATAATTAACCAATTTCTGACAGAGTTACAAAAACACATCTTTGTAAGTAAAATCATTTTGTTTGGTTCATGGGCAAAAAATCAACAAGATAAATGGAGCGATATTGATTTAGCTATAATCTCTGATGATTTCAAGGATGTATCTTATCTTGACCGTCTGGTTATGCTGGGTAAATTTGCGTGGCAATCTAAGTCAACAGTGATTGAAGCACTTGGTTTCACAAAAGAAGAGTATGAACACGATTCTAAGTTAGATTTCTTAAGTGAAATTAAGAAAAATGGAGTGGTGATTTTTGAATGGAGGTAATGGGATGAAAACTTGTATTCAAGAATGGGACAATGGTCTTGCCCTGCGTATCCCTGAGTCATTTGCTGCTAAAATAAGGTTAGGGCAAGGGTCAGAGGTTGAGGTATCATTAGTTGGCGAAAAACTGATAGTATCTCCTGTTACTGAAGTTAGGTTTACCCTTGAACATCTTTTAGCAGGGATTACTGAACAAAACCGTCATCACGAAGTTAACACGGGACAATCAATTGGAAACGAGGTTTGGTGAGTACCATGGCGTATATTCCTGATCGTGGAGATGTTGTCTGGATTACCTTGAATCCGCAGGCTGGACATGAACAGTCGGGACGGCGGCCAGTAGCAATACTCTCACCTGCTGCCTATAACAGTAAAGCTGGACTTGCTATTCTATGTCCCATTACAAATCAGATTAAAGGCTATCCGTTTGAGGTAATGATTCCCGCAAGCAAGGATATATCTGGTGTCATATTGGTTGACCAAATCAAAAGCCTTGATTGGCATGCACGAATGGCAGAGCTAATTTGTGTATTGCCAGAAGCAACAGTTACAGAAGCACTTAAAAAATTGGAGACTTTATTGTCATACCATACAAAATAGGGGTAATAATTCTTGGAGGTAGATAGTGATAAATAAGGAGAATAAAACAGGTTCAGTTCTGGTAATCGGTGGCGGCATTGCCGGGATGCAGGCATCGCTGGATCTATCTGATGCCGGATTCAAGGTCTATCTTGTTGAGGATTCGCCTGCGATTGGCGGCAAGATGGCTCAATTGGATAAGACATTTCCAACCAATGATTGCTCTATGTGCATCATGTCGCCAAGGCTGGTGGATGTTGCCGGCAACCTGAATATTAAACTTTTGACCACAACAGAGGTCATGGGCGTGGATGGTGAACCGGGCAATTTCAGGGTGTCTGTTCGCAGGAAGCCGCGATATATTGATATATCCAGGTGTACCGGGTGCGGTGATTGTGCATCGGTTTGTCCTGTGGAAATGTCAGATGAGTTTAATATGGGGCTTTCTAAAAGAAAGGCTGTGTATAAACCATTTGCTCAGGCGGTTCCTGGTGCATTTGCCATTGACAAGAAAGGGACATCCCCATGTAAGGCTGGATGTCCATTAAATATCAGCGTTCAGGGCTATGTTGCCTTGATTGCTCAAGGAAAATACAAGGAGGCACTCGACCTCATCAAACGAGAAAATCCATTCCCCGGTATCTGCGGCAGGGTGTGCAACCATCCGTGTGAAACAGAGTGTATGCGGGGTAAGGTGGATCAGCCAATTGCTATTGCCAGCTTGAAACGGTTTGTGGCAGATTGGGAGAGACGGGGGGAAATGGAAAATGGAAAATGGAAAATGGAAAATGGAAAAGAGAGGGGAGAGGGAAGGACAAATGGTAGAAGGGTGGCAATTATTGGCTCTGGTCCCGCTGGATTGACTGCGGCACGAGATCTGGCACTATCTGGTTATCATGTAACGGTGTTTGAGAAATTGCCGGTAGCTGGCGGGATGATGAGGGTTGGCATTCCAGACTATCGACTGCCTCAGGCTATCATTCAGTCAGAGATTGATGCAATTCTTGCAACTGGTGTTGAACTCAAGCTAAATACAAGCGTAGATTCCATTGACAGCCTCAAGGCTCAGGGGTTTGAGGCTGTTATGGTAGCAATTGGTGCTCATGTAAATAAGGGGATGAATATACCCGGAGAGGATATGAATGGGGTTATGCCCGGCGTTTCTTTTCTGCGGGATGTAAACATTGGCAACAAGGTTGATGTTCAGAAGAATATCTCACGCGGAGACGCGGAGCGGGATGTAAACATTGGCAACAAGATAGACATCAGCGGCAAGCGGGTAGCTGTGGTTGGCGGCGGCAATGTAGCCATCGATGCTGCCAGAATAGCGGTGCGGCTTGGGGCAAAAGAGGTGAGTATCATCTACCGTCGCTCAAGGGATGAGATGCCGGCTGATCTTCATGAGATTACAGCCGCAGAAGAGGAGGGCATCAAGCTGCATTTACTGGCAAATCCTACCAGTATAATTGGAAAAGAACCCACCCCTAACCCCTCCCAAGAGGGGAATAGGGTTGTTGGTGTAAAGTGTATCAGGATGGAGCTTGGCGAGCCTGACTCAAGTGGTCGAAAAAAGCCAGTGCCAATTAAAGGCTCTGAGTTTGTAATA
>JAHIZN010000358.1 GCA_018814245.1 bacterium | reverse complement strand
CCCTCATCCCTCATCCCTCATCCCTCATCCCTTATCCCTTATCCCTTATCCCTCATCCCTCATCCCTCATCCCTTATCCCTTATCCCTCATCCCTTATCCCTTATCCCTCATCCCTCATCCCTCATCCCTCATCCCTTATCCCTTATCCCTTATCCCTTATCCCTTATCCGCAGGCTCTGTCCATACATAATTAACTATGCGACAATTAACAGTTGACACGACACTATTAATCTTCCCCACTTCTCCATCTTCCCCTTTTCTCCTTTATTACACATCTGAATAGTTACTATTAAACTATTTGTGGTTGCTGTCTCCATTCTGAATTCTGCCTACTGAATACTTGAATTGCAATCACTCAAGGCTCTTCATCTGTCCTTGCCTCTATTTTCGGTGATACTATCTTTCTTTGTCTGATATGAATCGTACAGCTTCCCTTTGGCTCTGTGCCGCTGATAAATATTTCCTTTTTTGTTCTGGGGCAATATTGGGTAGCCTTCATTCCGGTAAATGGGTCAATGACAATCTCAACAATACCACTTGGTCTCTGAAATGATGATGGCGGTATTCGAGGGATAGCCTTAAGCATAAAATCCCTCCATATTGGGGCTGCTATTTTACCGCCGCACATCTCTTCTCCCATAGAAATCTGTCCCTTATCGTGTCCAACCCAGACACATGCAAGGAGTTGAGGGATAAAACCGATAAACCAGGCATCTGCACAATCATTTGATGTCCCGGTTTTTCCAGCCGCTTCTATCCTGAGTCGATTATGCAGGGCGCCCCTGGCTGTCCCTCGCTCGACAACCCCTTTGAGCATATCGAGCATGATATAAGCTGTTTGAGGAGAAATTGCCTGCTTTTGTTTGGGCAGGTACACATTCAAAAGGTTTCCTTCATAATCCTTAGTATATCTAATAGACATAGGCTTTGCCCCTATACCGTTATTAGCAAAGGGAATGTATGCCCCGGCTATCTCTAATGGCGTTACCACCGAGACACCGAGACACAGGGTCAGGTCATTGTCAAGCTTGCTTTCTATGCCCATTCTTCTGGCATAATCAATTGCCTTTTTAGTACCCAATTTATTGAGCAGCTTTATTGAGGCAACATTTATGGATTGCTCTAAGGCATATCGTAAGGTAATAGTCCCAAGAAATTTATCTTCATAATTCTTTGGTGTCCATTTTCCATAGGATACCTCTGAATCGTTAAGCAGGGTGGCAGTAGTGAAACCAGAATCAATAGCCGCAGTATAGATAAAAGGCTTAAAGGTTGAACCCGGCTGCCTGCGGGTGTAGACTGCCCGATTCATTCGATTAAATCGTGTAACCCCGCTGCCTCCAACCATTGCCTTTATCTGCCCGGTTGTTGGATCAAGGGCTATCAATGCCCCTTCTATGCTTGAGTTACATTGATTATTCTTATTTAGTTTCACTAATGCATCTTCAAGCACCGTCTCTGCCTGCCTTTGAAATCCAAGATCCAGCGTGGTATATACCTTTAATCCTTTTTTATACATGGCATTATTCCCATATTTTTTGGATATATCTTCCATGATATAATCTACAAAGTACGGGACATTGTTTACGGTTGTCTTGATATTGCCATGACCCCTTTTTGAGATTCGCTTGAGCATTTTTTCTACCCCTTTTATGGCATCAAGGCTATCTTTTTGGGTAATACAGCCTGCCTTTACCATCACGGCAAGCACCTCTTTTTGCTTTTCGGCTGATTTATCAGGGTGAATAAATGGTGAAAATTCTTCTGGTGAATGGAAAAGCCCGGTTAAAATCGCGACTTCTGATAGTGTTAAATCTTTCACAGCCTTTCGGAAATAACACCGCGAAGCTGCCTCAACACCATAATTTCCATGACCAAGAAAGGTTCTGTTCATATATCGGGATAATATCTCCTTTTTTGTAAACATCTTTTCAGCTTGCATGGTAAGAATAGCCAGCTCTAATCGATGTCGAATGGAAAGAGGCTCACGCGGAGACGCGGAGGGGGAAGGAGATTGCTCACGCGGAGACGCGGAGAACGCGGAGGGGGGGGAGGAGGAGGGAGAGAACAGGTGTTGTAGGAGTTCTTCGGTAATGGTGTAGTGGGGGCGTGCTGTCGTTTTTCTTATCCTGTCCTTCTCTCCAAAAGGGAGAAGGGGGAATGCGGAGATAATCTTTTTGAGGTTTATCCCCTTGCGTTGATAGAAATCAGGATCATTGGTCAGAATAACCGCATCTGTCAAATACCTGGGCATATCCTTGGAATCAATCATCCTTTGCCTGATGACAGTAAAGGCAGCAATCAATTCATCTTTGTTTGAATAAACACTCGTAGGCAGGTCGCAATACTCTGGGGTGGTATCATCCTTCAGGGAAGATAAGGAGGGTAATCCCTTAAGAATATCCCGCATATAAATCGTGGAGGCAATGCTTAATGCAATAATAATAATGAGTGCAGCAATCAATAGGGGTTTAATTAATGATTTCATTTGTAGTAAAGTTCACCTGATCTGAAAATAGGGTGAGCCGTTCAGGTTAAGATTTTTCAACCGCAAAGTTCGCTCTATTATCTGTTCATTCCTTCATTCATAATTTTTAATTCATAATTCATAATTTCCCATCCTACTCTTCCAGCATCACCTTATCAACATCTTCTTCCACCGGCTCTTCTTTTGGTTCTGGTTCTGTAACATTTTGTTCCTGTTCCCCCTGTGGGAGCAGACCGGCATGGGTGGTGCAGTATTTTATTGGTTCTGTGCCTTTAATAAAGTATTCATTTCTCATCTGTGGACAGTTTTGGGTTGCCAACAACCCGCAAGACGGGTCAATGCAGGCTGTAATTATCCCTTCTGGCTTTGGAAAAGAGGCAGGCGGCATTTTATTTATAATTTTCATCATAAAATCCCGCCAGATGGGGGCAGCCACAACACCGCCAGCCATTCCATGTCCCATGGTAATTTGTCCCTTATCATAACCTACCCAAACACAAACAACCAATTGCGGGGTATATCCAATAAACCATGCATCTACATAATCATTGGTTGTACCTGTTTTTCCTGCAACCTCCCTGCCGAGTCTGTTGCCGATAGCCTCCCGTGCTGTACCTCGCTCCACAACCCCTTTCAGTAGGCTGGTTATAATGTATGCTGTTTGAGGGGAAATCACCCTTTCCTCCTGAGGCATACTCTCCTTAATAGCCGCATCCTTCTTATCCTTTATGCACTTAATGGCTATTGGCTTTGTCTTTATGCCCTGATTGGCAAAAGGGATATAAGCAGTGGCTATTTCAAGTGGTGTAACCTCTGCAGTACCAAGGGCTATAGACAGGTCATGGTTTATGTAGCTTTTTATCCCCATACGGTGAGCATAAGACACAACCTTTCGCGGGGTTACCTTTTCTAATAATTTGATAGAAGCCACATTTATAGATTTCTCCAATGCCTCTCTGAGGGTAACAATACCCTCAAACTTATTCTCGTAATTTTGTGGTTCCCATTCTTTGCCATCGGTTCCTATATATTTTACAGGTGAATCTTCGAGTAAAGAACATGGGGTAAGCCCTGAATCAATTGCAGCCGTATAAATAAACGGCTTAAAGGATGAACCAGGTTGACGATGTGCCTGAATTACCCTATTGACCTGATTATATTTACTAAATCCGCTTCCACCAACCATTGCCTTGATATACCCGGTAGATGGTTCGATAGCTACAAGGGCACCTTCTATTCTTGATGCTTTATTTGACCTTCTCTTATTTAAGTCATTCAATGCCTTACTAAGAACATCCTCGGCTGCCTTCTGCATCGCTATATCCATGGTCGTATAAACCTTTAACCCACCCTTATAAATAGCATTATCCCCATACGCAGCAGAAAGCATTCGTCTGATATATTCTGTAAAATATGGTGATACATTTATCGTTGTACAGGTTTTAGCAAATGCCTTTTTAGACATCATAGAAAGTTGACCGCAGAATTCCTCTTTTGCCGCAGTTGTTTGCTCCGGGGTAATGATTCCCACCTTTTCCATTCGTTTTAAGACAAGAGCCTGTCTTTCTGCTGCTGCATCAGGATGGCTGATGGGTGAAAAATGGCTTGGAGAGCCTGGAAGACCAGCTATCATGGCACACTGAGCAAGGCTCAAGTCCGTAACATGCTTATCAAAATAAAAGAGTGCAGCACTTTCAACCCCATAATTTCCATGTCCAAGATAGATCTTATTAAGGTATCGTTCCATTATTTCATCTTTGGTAAGTTTTTTTTCGACCATCAGGGCAAGGATGATCTCTTGAATCTTGCGACGATAGGTTCTTTCCTGAGTAAGAAAAAGATTTTTCACCAACTGCTGGGTAATAGTACTTCCACCTTGTGATATTTTACGAGAGATTAGATTTACGACAAAGGCTCTGAGCATTCCCTTTGGATTTATCCCACGATGTTTATTGAAAGTAACATCTTCGGTAGCAATAACAGCATCTATCAAATTCTTGGGTACCTCATGGAGCTTAATCATTTCCCTGCGGCCCACTGAAAAGACACCGATAAGTTTATCATCCTGAGAGAAAACCTTGGTTGGCATTTCCCAGTATTCCATCCCCTCTGTCTCTAAGATAGGACCCAAGTCAGGCATAGAGGAAGAAAACCCAATAATAATGCCGGTAGTAGCCCCAATAAAGGCAAGAAATGCAAATAATCCACTGAGAATTATTAATTTTGTCAAGAAATTAGGGGATTTAAGCCCAAATCCTAATCCTGATTTCAATCTTCTTCTTAAGGCAGATGGGGGTTTTGCCGGAGCATACCGCTGGGAAAGCCTCCTTCTTCTCCTTCGAAACATATGACCTCCAGAATTAGTTAAGTAGTCGGACTGGTCGGACAAGTCAGACTACTTGCTCATCCGTTCCTTCCACCGTAGCTATTGCTGTTACCTGATCATTACCTGTCAGCTTAATCAGTCTTACTCCTTGAGTATTTCTGCCAATAACAGAGATCTCCTTTGCCCGACAGCGAATCATCTTCCCTGCCTCTGTCATGATAATGACCTCATTGTCATCAGCTACCTCACGGATAGCTATAACCTCACCATTCTTTTCTGTAATCTTAATATCAATAACCCCGCTGCCGCCCCTTGCCTGATCCCGATACTCAGAGATCAGTGTCCTTTTACCATAGCCCTTAGTCGTTACGGTTAGAAGGATAAGATCTTCTTTGGCAACCACCATGCCAACTACCTCATCCTTATCCTTATCCTTAAAGCGTATTCCGGTTACCCCGATTGAACCCCTGCTCACGGATCTGACATCTGTTTCATTGAATCTGATGGCTTTACCCAATTTGGTTGCGAGAATAACATCATTATGCCCATCCGTAAGCTCAACCCGAATCAATTCATCCCCTTCATTCAGGTTAATGGCAATTATCCCGCCAGTCCTTGGACGGCTGTATTCCATCAATGAGGTTTTCTTGATTATCCCTTTTTTCGTAGCCATCAGGAGATATGAATCAGGGGTAAATTCTCTGACCTGGACAGAGGCAGTAATCTTTTCGCCCGGCTCTAATTGGAAAAGGTTTACCAATGCCTTACCCTTGGCGATTCGTCCTGCTTCAGGAATTTCGTGAACCTTTAACCAATAAACCTTGCCACTGGTAGTAAAGAAGAGGATATACTCATGGGTAGATGCCACATAAACATGCTCAACAAAATCCTCATCCCGCGTACTCATGCCTGTTACGCCCTTGCCGCCCCTATTTTGTGCCTGATATGCACTCAATGGAATTCTCTTGATATACCTTGCATGAGAGATGGTAATAACCATCTCCTCTTCAGTAATCAGATCCTCTTTGTTAATCTCCTGAGGCATCTCTGAAATTATTTGTGTTCGCCTGCCATTATTGTATTCCTTTTTTACCTCTAACAGATCCTTTTTAATTATTTCATCCACCTTTTTCTCAGAGGCAAGGATTGATCGGAGCTGTTCTATAATTCTGATAAGATTCAGGTATTCTTCCTCTATCTTTGTTCTTTCTAAGGCAGTCAATCTCTGGAGCTGCATCTCTAATATTGCCTGAGATTGCAGTTCAGACAAGCCAAAATTAGCGATTAATGCCCTTCTTGCCTCAGCCGGGCTCTTTGATGCACGGATAGTAGCAATGACTGCATCAAGATTATCCAGAGCAATCTTAAAACCCTCTAAGATATGTGCCCTTTCCTCTGCCTTTTTAAGCTCATATTTGGTGCGTCTGACAATAATAATACGGCGATGTTTGATATAGTACTGAATCATCTGTTTAATATTTAATATCTGTGGCTGATTATCCACAAGGGCAAGCATTATCACCCCAAAAGAGGTTTGAAGTCTGGTATGTTTATAGAGCTGATTCAAGACCACCAGGGCATCGCCATCCCTTTTTATCTCTATTACCACCCTTAACCCCTCACGGTCAGACTCATCCCTTACTTCTGAGATATCCTCAAGCTTCTTTAGCTTTACCAATTCTGCAATCTTCTTGATCATTTCAGCCTTATTTACCTGATAGGGTATCTCTGTAACAATAATACTTTCCCTGCCTGCCTTTGTTGTTTCAATAGTTGTTCTTGCTCTGGTCAGGACTTGCCCCCTGCCTGTAAGATACACCTGTTTGAGGTTTTCCTTGCCAAATATAATCCCTCCGGTTGGGAAATCAGGTCCCGGGATTTTTTCTATAAGCTCTTCTATGGTCACTTGCGGGTTATCGATGAGTTCAATAGTGGCATCAACTACCTCTCCCAGATTATGCGGGGGTATATTGGTTGTCATTCCCACAGCAATCCCTGTGGAGCCATTAAGCAAAAGGTTGGGCACCCTTGCTGGAAGGACTGATGGTTCCTCAAGGCTTTCATCAAAGTTTGCAACAAAGTTCACGGTCTGGGCATCAATATCCTTTAACATCTCTGCTGCTATCTTAGTCAATCGAGCCTCTGTGTACCGCATGGCAGCAGCATTATCACCATCAATGGAACCAAAGTTGCCCTGACCATCTACCAATGGATATCTAAAAGAGAAATCCTGAGCCATTCTGACCATGGTTTCATAAACAGCTGAATCCCCATGGGGATGGTATTTACCAAGCACCTCTCCAACAACCCTTGCTGATTTTTTATATGGCTTATCATGGGTAAGGCTGAGTTCGTTCATGGCATACAGGATACGGCGGTGGACAGGCTTCAGCCCATCCCTGACATCTGGCAAAGCACGGCCAACAATGACACTCATCGCATAATCAATGTATGAGTCTTTCATTTCATCTTCGATATATTTGGGTATTATCTTCTGGTTAGACTGATCATATACAATGGACATCTCTTTCCCCTTCCCTCAAGGCTTAAATTTTTATATTAATATAGCATATAAATGATAAAAAGTCAAGATATTTCACAGGGCATGCGTAATGGTTTAGTCATTGGTGAAAATTGGCAGCCGCAATCTTCTATGTTGTGTTATTTTACGCAGGTTAAAACCTGCGACTACTGCTGATGACTAACCCATTACAGGTATGTCAGCAATTCCCTGCATGGTTCAAAAACAGTAGTCGGTCAGCCCCTCTGTCACAGGACTTATCCTTACCCACATCTTTGGGGGACAGAATTCTGATGGGAAATGCTGCAAAACAGCAGAAGCATGTACTCCAAAATGATTAACAATTCATCAATTCCACGATTCAGCAATTGTCAATTGTTGAATTAATGAATTGTTG
>JAHIZN010000357.1 GCA_018814245.1 bacterium | reverse complement strand
CACAAAGGGTGTAAATTCTTAAGATGAACCCTCATCAAGCTCATCTTTACCTTATTATCGTTGTAATTATTCTCCCTATAGATATTACACCCTTTGTGGTTCTTTCTCCGCCAGAGGTGCTGCCTCTTTCCGTTGCAATAGCTGCTGGCTGATAAGCTCATTTCGTAATTTACTACACATCCCTTTTGGTTTCGGCTTGTCCGAGTTAGGAAGTAGAGACGCAAAATCTTGCGTCTCTACTTCTCTTGGCCTTTTATGTTTTGGCATGACTTTTACTCCACCGTAACACTCTTAGCCAAGTTTCTCGGCTGGTCAACATCACAACCCTTCTTATCTGCGATATAATATGCCAGAAGTTGAAGCGGGATAATGGTTAATATTGGGCTGAATATCTCCATGGCATGTGGTATATAAATAACATGATCTGCCTTCTTTGCTACCTCTGTATCCCCTTCTGTTGCCAGAGCAATAACAATTCCATCCCTTGCCTTCACCTCTTCGATGTTACCAAGCATCTTATCATAGGTTTTGCTGTGGACAGCAATGGTGACCACAGGCATATCCTCGTCAATCAAGGCAATTGGTCCATGCTTCATCTCTCCGGCAGGATACCCTTCTGCATGAATGTAGGAGATTTCTTTTAATTTCAGTGCACCCTCAAGGGCTATTGGATAATTTATTCCCCTTCCAAGGTATAGGAAATCCTTATAATAACTAAACTCATGTGCCAACTTTTTAAGATTTGCATCCTCTTTGAGGATATTACCTGCTAAGTGTGGTAATCTGCGAAGCTCATTGATCAATTCCTTAGTTCGTTCAGCCCCAATTGCACCCCTTTTTCTGCCAAGGTATATTGCTAACAGGTATAAAGCAGTCAATTGAGCCGTAAAAGCCTTAGTTGAGGCAACACCTATCTCCGGACCAGCATGGGTATAAATGGTTCCATCAGATTCTCTTGGGATAGAGCTGCCAAGAACATTACAGATAGAAATTATCTTTGAACCACTTGCCTTTGCCTGTCTTATGCCGGCCATGGTGTCAGCGGTTTCGCCTGATTGAGAGATGGCTAATGTCAATGTTTTACCAGAGATAATGGGGGATCTGTATCTGAATTCAGAGGCAATATCTACCTCAACTGGAATCCTTGCCAACTCTTCAATAATAAACTTTCCTACTAATCCAGCATGCCATGATGTACCACAAGCAATAATTACCACCTTTTCTATCTCGTTAAGCTGTTGTTCAGACAGTTCCATCTCTTCCAGATGAATATTATCCTCACCAAGCCTTGTTCTTATGGTATCTTCTATGGCTATGGGCTGTTCAAAGATTTCTTTGAGCATGAAATGCCTGTACCCTGCCTTTTCAGCCTGAGCAGCATTCCATGTAATCCTGACTACTGCTTTTTCCTTTTCCTCACCATCCAGATTTGTAATTTTTACCCCATCCTGCTTCAATACTGCAATCTCTCCATTGTCAAGGAATATAACATCTCTGGTATGATTTAATATGGCTGGCACATCCGAAGCGATAAAGTATTCATCTTTTCCAAGCCCTACAATTAACGGGCTGTCGAATCTTGCTGCGATAATCTGTCCCGGGGCTTTCAGACTCATTACGCCCAGGGCATATGTACCCTTTACCTTTTTTAATGCTCGCTGTACAGCTGCATACAGATCATCAGTAAACTCTTCTTCAATTAAATGAGCAAAAACCTCTGTATCTGTTTCAGAAACAAAAACATGTCCCCTTGCCTGAAGCTCATCCTTCAAAGAAAGATAATTTTCTACAATCCCATTATGAACAACCACAATCTCGCCTTTACAATCTTCATGAGGATGAGCATTTTCCTCAGACGGACGGCCATGGGTTGCCCACCTGGTATGTCCAAGTCCAATATTGCCTGGTACTGGTTGTGCCAGGACCATTTCCGCTAACTCATTCAGTTTGCCCTTACTTCTTCGTATCTCAATTGTGTTGTTGTGCAAAACAGCTATTCCAGCAGAATCATATCCCCTGTATTCCAGATGTTTTAAGCCGTCAATCAAAACAGAGACAACCTCTTTAGATCCTATATATCCAACAATACCACACATAAACACCTCCATATAATTTTAGTCTCATAGTCTTGTAGTCAAGAAATATGGACTTTTTGTAATTGCTCAATAACATGTGGATTTTGCAAGCCACGAAGATTGCCATGCTGTAGAGACGCAAAATTTTGCGTCTCTACTTTCATAATTGCAAGCGAAAAAGAGGTAGCACCTCTGGCAGGGAAAGAACCACAAAGGGTGTAAATATCGGTGGTGTCTCCCTTTTCTCCATTATCCCACTATCTCTCTATTCTCTATCCCTCCATCTCCCAAGAATTGCGAACAATAACGATAACAGGGTAATCGCAAATGAGAAGAGTTTGATAATGGTTTATCTCTT
>JAHIZN010000356.1 GCA_018814245.1 bacterium | reverse complement strand
TGCATCCAAATGCTTGGTCAATAACTCCCTTAATGTATTCCTGATAGTATCCTCGGCAAATATCCCCCATCTTGACCCAAGCGTATCCATTTTTATGGTCATTTTATCAATTTTTAAATCCAAAGTTTTTACTGAACTGTCAACCTTTGTGTCCAATTCTTTTATTGCCTGCCCCTGGGCATCAACCTTTGTGTTCAGACTATCAACCTTTGTGTTCAGACTATCAACCTTTGAGTCCAACTCCTTTATTGCCTGCCCTTGGGCATCAACCTTTGCGTCCAGATTGTCAACCTTTGTGTTCAACTCCTTTATTGCCTGTCCTTGGGTATCAACCTTTGTGTCCAGATTGTCAACCTTTGTGTCCATTTCCTCTATTGCTTGCCCATGCAACTTGAAGTCATTTCGCATCTCCTGAATCAAGGCATTAAATCTGCGATCCGAAGCCTCAAACTGCTGCTTAGTCTCCTCTCGACTAATCCGACTCTCTTCGAACATCTGCTTTAGCTCACCCTTCGTACTAAAAATCTCACTTAAAATGACTGACACTTCTCGCCTGAACCATATATCTTTCTCCAAAAGTGCCGGCAATGCCCTTAAGATATGTTCTTCTTCTTCCTTGAATTTTAATACCCTGCCTGACATGATTATTTCTCCTTAAAAAACAGGAATCAACATTTGTGTAGTAATCTTTTCGATATTTTCCTGCTGTTCCCTTTTTTATTTGCCTTAAATTTAAGTGTAGCTATTTCCCCCTGACAAGTTTCTCCGTTAACTCTGCCTACTCGACATTGAGCAAATTTATTTGTTGCCTGAGATATTGCCTGAAATGACTGGATTTTGCAGCCTCTCTTCAGGAATTCACCATAGCTTACCCCTATTAAATTTAACATATCTGTATCTGTTATAATGTCGAATTGTATTCCGTACAAGTTACTTACATTATCAATCCCTACTCTCAGCTCAACCTCATCCCCAACCTTGTATGTTGTTGAACAAGGATACACTCTTATACCAGTGAATTTGTCTTGTACAGAACAGGCTATCCTTGGTGATTGTGTTACCACAATATTCGGAACACAAAAGAAATTTCTGGAAATAGCAGCTATATCCGCAACATCTATCATGCCATCTAAATTAATATCACCCCTGCTGAAGCTAAAATAGAATTGACAAATCAGCTTTTTTCCTGAGGTTTTATGTAATCTGTAGAATTATCTTCCAAACAAACAATGGTTAGCTCAACCTTTCCTCTTATCTTCTCAGGTACCTTGATATGAAGGTACCCATCATCTGTTATTTCCTGAACCATCCGTAATATTTTCATGCAACCCTCCACTTATTTTTTTCTATGTCCAGATTAGATCGCACTTTTTTGCCTTTTCAATATATGAAAAAATCTGCTTTCTTGTAAAAGAATACATCTCCGAACTATTTTTATAGTAACCCTGATACCATCTTACGGTTTCATCCATGGTCTCATCAAGGCCATAAGCAGGATACCACTTGAGGAGATTATTAGACTTTGTACAATCAAGTGATAAATAATTTGCCTCATGAGGTTGTATTTGATTATTTGCAAGCTGCCATGTTCCATTTTCCCATCTTGCGATAATCTTCTCCACAAGCTGCTGAACGGTTACATGCCCCTGGTGTTCAGGACCAAAGTTCCATGCCGAACCATATTTTTTCGCATCCTGACACATCAGGGATGCCAGATGCAAATAACCAGATAACGGCTCTAATACATATTGCCATGGCCTGATTGCCTGAGGATTGCGTAATTCTACCGGCTTATGTGCTCCCATTGCCCGAATAATATCCGGCACAATTCGATCTATTCCCCAATCACCGCCGCCTATAACATTACCTGCCCGTACAGAGGCGATAGATACCTTGTGTTCATTGTATTTTTCAGGGTTAAAAAAAGAATTTCTATAGGCAGCAGTAACAATTTCAGTACAAGCCTTGCTGGAGCTGTAAGGGTCATAACCACCCAGGGGATCATTTTCCCGATAGGCGTATTCCCATTCTTTGTTTTCATAGCATTTGTCGCTGGTAATAATTATACCTGCTCGTACAGAGTTGCATCTGCCAGAGGTGCTGCCCCTTCTGAGGGCTTCAAGGATATTAATCGTACCCATAACATTGGTTTCATAAGTCAGCCGGGAATCCTCATAGGAAACACGAACCAATGGTTGAGCTGCCAGGTGAAAAACAATCTCTGGCTGGTATTCTTCTAAAACACTTAAAAAGTGTTCATAATCTAATATGTTACCCATAATACTGGTGATATGCTCATCTAATTTAGTTGTTTCAAATAAACTTGGGTCAGTCGGAGGAGGCAGGGAATACCCAATTACTTTTGCCCCCAATTCCTTTAACCACAACGACAACCATGCTCCCTTAAAACCAGTATGCCCGGTAACAAGTACTTTTTTTTCCTTAAATATACCGTGAAATAGTCCATCCATATTAATCTCCTAAGTATTCAGCTATCAGCTCATTTGCCTTGATGTTATGGTTGGAGTTCAGGCTTTAGCCTTTCACTGCTGATAGCTGATGGCTGACAGCTGAATGCTTACTTAATCCCATACCTTCCATGGGGCTTTTTTTGCATCCCACAATTCTTCTAATATATTTTTCTCCCTGATGGTGTCTACAGGCTGCCAGAAACCACGATGCTTATAAGACATTAACTGTCCGTCCAAGGCAATCTGTGTCAAAGGCTCTCTTTCCCAAATAGACTCATCCCCTGAGATATACTTAAATATTTCAGGAGAAAGCACAAAGAAACCGCCGTTAATCCATGCCCCATCGCCTGAGGGTTTTTCAAAAAACTTGTGCACATGGTTATCATTATCAATATCAAGCGTACCAAATCTTCCAGGGGGTTGAACAGATGTTAGTGTAGCCAATTTACCATTTTTAGTATGAAAATCAACCAATTCCTTGATATTTACATTCCCCACCCCATCTCCATAGGTGAGCATAAATGTTCCATCTACATACTTTTGTATCCGCTTAATCCTGCCACCTGTCATTGTCTCCTGCCCTGTATCAATTAATGTTACCCGCCATGGTTCAACATATTGTTCCAGGGTTTCCACCGAATTATTTGCCATATCAAATGTTACATCACTCATATGCAAAAAGTAATTGGAGAAATATTCTTTTATAGCATACCCTTTATATCCCAAACAAATGATAAAATCATTAAAACCATAATGGGAATATATCTTCATAATATGCCACAAAAGAGGCTTACCGCCTATTTCAATCATTGGTTTTGGTTTCAGCACAGTCTCTTCACTTAATCTTGTCCCATATCCACCAGCAAGGATAACAACCTTCATCTAATCACCGCCTCATCCCTATAATAATAAACTGGATGTAACTACTCAGCTATTGTTATTTCATACACATTTCGAATCAGTCAGAAATCGTAACTATTCAGATGTGTAATGAAGGAGAAATGGAGAAAATGGAGAAATGGAGAAAAGAAGAATTAACTGATAAAATTACAAGAATTGTTTTTTGAATCAGAGAAAGAGATTAAGATTTTTTCTCCGATTCTCCCTTTTCCCCATTTCCCCTTTCTTACACATTTGTATAGCTGAATA
>JAHIZN010000355.1 GCA_018814245.1 bacterium | reverse complement strand
GCTATATGCCTTTCAGATTTTTCCCCCATCTCATCTGTAATCTGTGAAATCTGCGTAATCTGCGGATTAAATCCTAATTGCACAGCTTGCAATAGTTCGGAATGACACTTTAGCCTATTCCGTAACAGCCTATCGACAGGCTCTTTTCTTAATCCACTCCGGATCGCGACCAGCGAAAACAACTGCCAAAACAACAACATTTTCTCCTTCAATTCGATAAAATACAGTATATGGAAAGCGTTTAACCAGATAGCGACGAACTCTCTTGTATTGTTCAACAAACAGATTTGGGTTTCTCTCAATCAGACAAAACCCAGCATCCACCTGTAAAAGAAAATCATGTCCCAAGCCTATTCGCTGGCTTTCATACCAATCAAAAATCTCTTTCAGGTCATTTTCCGCCTCTTGGGTAACAACAACCTCATACCTCATAATTTTTCACAATTCTTTTGTAGACTTCATTCCATGGAGATGCAGCGTTGGGATTACAATGATATGCCTCTATCCGTTGATCAATTATCTGTTTCTCCTTATCTGTCAATTCAATTACCTCTGCTTTAGCAGCGATTGAATCCCAGAGATCTTCAACAAGCACAATCCGTTCTGGAATTGAAAGGCTTAACATGTCTGTTACTGTTGTTTTTTGCATAATTTTCTCCTTTTGCCAATTTTCTGACTGCTTGTTTGCATATCTCTCACTTCAAGGGAAGAGAATCCACCCCTAATCCCTCCGAGGAGGGGAATATATTGTAGGACAGGAGATAGCATCTCTGGCAGGTTTGTCCCCCTGCATTCACCATGGGGCAGGCTCTATCCGCAACTACCCTTAATCTTCTCAATCTCGTCTATGGTTAGACCAGTAACTTTTAATATCTTTTCAATATCAATCTTCAGAGATAGAAGGCTCTTTGCCATTTCTATTGCCTTTTCCTTTTTACCTTGTTCTTTACCTTCCTCTCTGCCTTCCTCTTTGCCTTGTTTTATGCCTTGTTCTATGCCTTGTTCTCTGCCTTGTTCTAATCCTTGTTCTAATCCTTGATTTAAGGCAAATGTAATAGCCCCCTTATGTAGCCAGATATAATCAAGTTTCTTGTGCTGTGATTCTAATTCCTCTCTACTCATTCCCGCCATATTGGCTATATCAAATGCCTTATTTATCGCCAGTTCCTTTTCTAATGTCTTTGGGGTATAGTCAAGTTTTCCTGCATTCTTTATAAAGTAGATCCATTTGTCTGCAATACTATCCAGCTTATTTTCATCTTTTTTGAATTTGGGAAGCTCAATAAAAATTAGTTCTATCTCATCATTATACCTTATTAATGTCTTTTTTTCCATGAGATTGAAATAGGTAATAACATTCTCTACTCCATTAAACATCACAAAATCTGTAATGGTCAGGGCAATAATAGGCTCAAGGGTAGTAAAATCTTCTCCTTTTGAAAGTTGAGTAGAATATGATTTAGCAGCATTGTATAAAATCCTTTTTTCAAACCCCGATATATTTAATACCTGCATCTCAATGATGACATTCTTATGGTTTGACAACTTTGCCTTAACATCTACGAAACTATCCTTCATACCATTTACTAACGGTATCTGATAAGGGTCAACGATGGTCAGGTCAACTATTTTCTCACCCTCTCCAAAATCAATAATCGCGTTTAGAAAGCTGATTAAGATATCCTTGCTCTCTTGTGAGCCAAAAACCTTCTTAAAGGCAAAATCTGTTTTAACATCTAAAAATTGCATAATCATACCTCCTTGTTATAGTCTAAAAGCTGTTTTGCGAAATTAGTAATCGGATTTTTATCCGCTTTTATTTACAATCTGATAAATAATTTGACATAATAGTTGTATTCTCCTCTTGGGCTTATCCTTACCCACAAGTCCAGATGCAATCAATTAGCCATTCATGATTCGCATTAATGTTGACAAAACCAACAAATAATGGTTAATTGTCAACTATTTTGGGCACATACTTCTGTTATTTTGCAGCATTTCCCATCAGAATTCTGTCCCCCCAAAGATGTGGGTAAGGATAAGTCCCAAGAGGGGAATATACAGCATCGAAAATCAAATGAGTGGTGTAGAATTTCCTAACCATTCCGAGGAGGGGAATACATACAATCACAACCCATTGGTTCACTGTTCGGTTTACTGTCGGATTAGGTTGGGTTAAGAAAACGAATGCAATGTTATATCCTTCATCGGATAATGTTTTTCGTTAAAGGTAATCAAGTATGCTTTTGAATAAAAGCTGCTTGCCGCAATTAAGGCATCGCCAAGTTGTACTCCATGGCTTTTTCGATAAGATTTAAGGTATGTTCCTGCTTTTTCTCCAATTTTTGCATCAATCAAAATACACTCTAATTGAGCAAAAAAATTAGCCGTTTTATTTTCTTCCCCACTTCTTATCCCATGGTAAATTTCAGCCTTAGTAACAGGAGAATAGCAAAAGATATTTCCTCTGAGGTAAAGTTCTCTGAGTTGTGCTGCTACTTTTGTATTTTCTCGCAAGATTTCAATAATCACATCAGAATCCAGTAGATACTTCATATGCCTAACCTTTCTATTCTATCATCCTTGCGGATATTACAAAGATAATCTTGAGTTGAGCCAATATCTTGCCTTGCAGCCCACAAGCCTGTAATATCATCAAGTGCTTTTTCAAAACATGAGCTTTCTTTTTTAGCATACACCTTATCAATAGCCTGCCGAATTAATTCAGCTATAGTACAATGTTCAATCTCCTTAACAATACTTAAATTACGCCATTGGTCCTCTTCCAGATAAATTTGTGTCCGCTTCATTAAAAAAGCACCCCCTTTTAATGTATACTATACATCAAGTAATCCTATTTGTCAAACCTTTTATATCGTTCATCTATCAGCAGTGAAAGGCTAAAGCCTGAACTCCAACCATATTCCTGAATCGCGAATTGCGAATTTGCAGAAATAGAACAGATTCACGATTCACAATTTTTGTCAAAGGGGCTGCCTCTTCCACAGGCTATTTCAGAGGGCAACCACAGGGGGATTGCCCCTACACCCTGTGCCAGAGGTGCTGCCTGAATTCAGCATTGTCAATTGTTAAATTGCTGAATTGCTGAACGCTGACTTTTATACCGTAATGACTTACATTCCCCGCTGACGAGTGTAGGGGGTGATGTGCTGAAGGCTGACAGCTAACCGCTTACTTATTCACCGTTGCCTCAATATCATACTGCCCGGCAGAGATTACCTTAATCCTTTGTTCCTTAAGTTGTTCCAGACGACGGGCAATATCTGCGGCAGTACCTCTTTTCAAGGCAATCTCAATGACCGCTGAGCTGCCGGAGTAATTTCTTACCCGGGAGTCTTTTACCTCTATGAATGAACGAATTAAGCGGTTAATCAGGTTCAGTTCATTGATGTCAGCTATCCCGGATATTTTCAAAGTAATGCCGGATTGCTTTTCTAATGTTTCGTAAAGCTTTTTGGCAAAATCCGCATCAATCTTTTCAATAGCCCGGCTCAATGATGCCTTTGCTGCTGCCTCTCTGGTTATATCCACCCCGCCAGAGGTCTCATCAATTGTCGTAATCACCTCTCTGGTATTTGCTTTAACTATTTTTAAGGAAACGGTTGCCCGATACGAGATCAGCCCCCCTAAATCCTTATCTGTCACAAAATGGCTTGCTGCCCTGCCCAGTACAAGGATGTCTGCATTGACCCTTTCAGCCTTTTCAGCCTTTTCGTCCTGTTTTTCTGCATCTTCACGAGTAGCAAAGATATTCCTTGGCTTATCATCGCTTACGCGAAAGCCGGCATTAATAAGACGCTGGCTCAGTGATGACTCTATCGCTGATGCTTCTATTGCCGTATCATCCACATACTCGTCAATCCAGAAGGCTACAACGGGTGATGGTTTTGTCGGAAGCTGCATTTCATCAATCTTTCGGGCTAAATCCTCTTTTCGTACCACTGCCTTGATGCGTACCTTGTAAAACTCAGCCTGACGATATTCCTTAAGGATGGTGTATCGTTCAATATATCCCTGTGTTTGTCCAAGGATGTTTTCCTCAAGCAAGACTGCCTTGGAGACTAAGGTTTCACCAGTTACATAAACACCGACAACAAGCCCTAATGCAGCTCGTTGAGCATCAGCTAAGGCTGCATTTTTGGCACCAATCAGATCATCCTTGATGATTGGTGCCTGACCTTCAGCCTCCACTACCTCTGTTGCTGCAGTTGGTTTAATAGCCGCCTTTCTGGTTGCAGCACAACCAGAAAAAAACAGCATAAAAGCCAGCGAATAAATAAGTACATATTTCATCTCGTTTCTCCCCTCTCATCATAAGATTATCCGCAGATTACACAGATTTCACAGATTATCAGAAAAAAATCTGGAGGCATGTACAGGAGACTCTTAGACTTCCGAAGTTTTCAGACTTCCGAAGTTTTGGAAACTTCGGAAGTCTGCCTTCACGAACAGAGCCTGCCCCTGCTGTCCCCATCTGCCAGAGCAGCAGGTGGTTATTCTCAACCATCTGTTTTTGAACCATGCCCATATTTCTCTGCGTCTCTGCGGTGTAAGATTTTTCATCTTCACTTAATCATCTTCAATCCCATTGCCTTTAATCTCTTTTTTGGAAGTTTCAAGGTAACCATGCAGCCGTCATCAGCAGTCCATTCTGTCTTAACTACTTCTGCTCCTTTGATTTCAGCATTAATCTTGCTGGACAGAAGCGAATCGGTCTCCATTGTCTTTTCTACAGTAATACCGCCAGTAAGGGTTACTCCCTTGACAATGGCAAGCATTTCATACTGTGCCTGCACAATAGCAGCATTTCTTGACATTGCTATCCGTTGGGTTTTATTCTCTATGTCTGGGTCAGCTGCACCAATCCCAATTACTGTAATATTTTCTTCATCCACTGCTTCCTGAACAATTGTCTGATTGATCTCACCATTCTTAATGAACCCTGATTTAGAAGCACAACCGTTAAACACAAATGGAATCAACATCAAACAAAATAACACAAAAATCCTCATTTTTTTCACCTCCTTTGTATCATTTTATAGCTGTAGAGACGCAAAATGTTGCGACCTGTGCAATTAGAAACAGAGAATATATCCGCAGATTTCGCAGATTATCGCAGATTATAAAGAAATTGCAAAATAAATTCAACAGCTACGGTACATGGTGAACTCGTAGAGGCATGTAGAGACGCGAAATTTTGCGTCTCTACTTTCCCCCATCTCATCTGTAATCTGTGAAATCTGCGTAATCTGCGGATTAAATCCTAATTGCACAGCTTGAAATGTTGCGTCTCTACTTTCACAATGGCAACGAGTTAGATTGCTTCATCACCTTCAATCTTGATACCTCGCAATCACCAATTAATAGAAACCCCTCCAGACAATGCCTGAATAGCTGTATCATATCCATGGAAGTCTCCTCCCATAAAGTATTTCCAATCAATGGTAAGATGAACTGTGCTTCTGGCAAAGAGATCCATCCCAAGATTAATCACCTGCACCAACCTCTTATCTGTATCCTTAAAATCATAAGAATTGCGAGAATAATTATAAGGATCATAAGAATAGCTGTAACAAGAATACTCATGATCTGCCTTTGAAACACCAAACCCTATATAGGCTGAGACAGCCTTGTCATAATTAATATGATATTTAATCAGACACGGTGACGAATACATATATCGATACTTTTAGAAGAAGAGTTAAAACCATCATATTTCGATTCATATCTGTTCAATCCATATCCGCCAAACCCGTATTGAAATCCCCAGTTAGATTTGCTGTTCACATAATCCAGATATAGACTACCTCCGAACACATCATCATGTCCTCCAAGCATCAATCCAATTCCAGCTATCTTTCGTCTGCCGATATACACAATTGGAAGCCCTGTTTTTATTGATTTATCCTTTCTCTGCCAGGTAATCCTGCCAACTGCCTTTTCTGGATAGATTTCCCCTCCTATTTGTAATAATCCAATCAGATTGCCATCCTCATAGATTTCATATATGTCCCGTTCCTTTACCCTATTATGTCTTCCCTTATTTATAACTATTTTATTGCCAGAGAGCTGCATTATGCATGGTTCCTGTGATTGAGGAACAGGAGACAAGTAGCCAGCTTGTTGTGTAAGTTTTGTATTACCAATTAGTTTGTCAATTATCCTGCTTACTATTCTGTCAGCTGTCTTCTCTAATTCTTTTGGGCTGCGAGAGGCACATTCCTCTGATTCATCCATGATAATTTCTCCGGTCTCCACATCTATCATCTTTACCCAAAGGTAATATATCTCATTTATAGAGTTGAGCTTCCCAACAAATATATACTGGGTATTAAGGATATTCCCAATCTTTATAGCACAATCCTCTGAGGTACAACCAATTTGTTGAAAGGCATGTTCCTTTAAGATCATCTCCATATTCTGTTTATCTACTACCTTAAAAACCCTTGAATTAACTATGCTTCTGCGAATAACATCACTGGCAAATATTGCTTCTATCTGCGAGACATTTTCTGTTGCAAAATCAGCTACAGCTACATGTGCCTCTATTCTGGAGATAATCTTCACCCCTTGTGTTGATTTATTACCAGCAAGGTCATAAGCAGTAATAACAATCGTATTTTGTCCAACATTTGGCAGATGCACCTCATGAGAGAATAAGACACTTTTTCCAGATGAAACACCTATCTCCTCATCATTGATCAACACCCGATGAACGCTTATATTATCACTAACCATGCCGCTAACAAGAACCTTACGAAAAACCTTGGCATTCTCCTGAGGGGCATTGATAGTAATAGTTGGCGGGATATTATCTTGCCCAACATTATCCTGAGCATACACCAATGAAGATACTGGCAGGATAATCATAGAAAGGCTGCATATAAATTGCACGATAATTCGCATAGTTTTACTCCTTGTTTCCTGTTCTTAACTGATTGCTGAGCGATTAGTAACAGTTCAGCTAACCGCAGAGACGAGAGAGACGCAGAGTTACGGAAATTAATCAAATAACAGAAATCAGAACACAAAATACAGAAAGCCAAAGAGGAAAAATCTGTAGCATGTCTCCTCTGTGCTTTGTAATCTGATTTATTCTCTGCGTCTTTGCGCCTCTGCGGTGAACTATTACCATATTTTATCAGCAAACCTATTGCATGTCAAGAGAAATATGGAAGGGTACAACTCCTTCTCGAATCGCGAATTGCGAATCGCGGATTGCAAATCTGAAGAAATGAAACAGATTCGGGAATCGCGAATCTCGAATCGTGAATTGCGAATCTGCAGGAATGGAACAGATTCGCAATTCGCTATTCGCAATTTCTGACCGCTTCCTACCACACCAGAAGCAATATCCCCATCCCAAAGAAAAATACCGCAATAGCAAGTTTTATGGCAGCAACATGCTTTTTCGCAAATTCAGAAAGGGTTTTTGAATTTACACCATTGTAACTCAGCAGAAAAATAACAATCAGGGGAGCAATAAACATCAGATTGTACAGAATCAGGTAGCCAAAAGCCAGCATCTTTAATCCTGATAATTTTGCCATGTACATCAGGGTAGGCACATATATCTGGCCGGTACATGAAAACTCAAGGAGAGAAATGATTACGCCCAACCCAAAGGACGAAAGAATATATCCGCTTGCCGTACCATGTTTACAAATACTCTGATAAATCCTTGTTTTTGGCAGATGACAGGTTGTTCCAGAACAGATAAGCTCATCTGCAGGCGGTGTATGGGAAGTGTTGCTGTTGATTATTTGTTTTGTAATAGCCTGCGGCAGCGGCACATCTTCCGGTAATTTGCCCTGTTTAATCTTCAGGTAATCTATTATGGATAGTATGCCCAGAATAATGGTCATGGATGCAATCAGGTAATTAATAATCCTGAAATTTGCTATCTTCAGGACATGAAATATTCCAAGTCCAATCAGCAGATATGCCAAGAATACTGCTGTGGTAAACGATATTCCAATCATCAGTATTTCTTTGCGTCCGCGTCCGGCAAGCACAAGATACGACAGAAAGAATATTATGGCGGCAAAGGCACAGGGGTTGATCCCATCTAATAAGCCGGCAATAAGCAGGGGAATAAGCCTGACAGAGACAAATTTTTCTGTCAGATGAACAGGTTTATCTGATAATATGTCCAACATATCGCCATATTCGCAGCCGCCGCAAGATACGCACTGCTTAATTTCATTTTCAAGATGCAGTTGTATTTGTTTCTTGCCATAAAGCAGATGATTATCAATAAATATAACCGGCAATCTGGTGTCTTGAGTATTCATCTGCTTTTCCAATAAAAGCAGTTTCTTGTAATTTTCCGGCTGATTTATTTCAAATACCTCAAGTTTAATGCTTGCCCCATGTTTTTTGCCAATTTGTGGGATTATCTCTGATTTTAATCTCTGACAGTATTTGCAGTTTGGTGTGGAGAAGAGGGCGAGGCAGACACTTACCCCAGCCGTACCCATGCCGGAGGTAACTGTTTGTGTTGGCATGTTGTTAGCAGTTAGAGAATGGCTGCCATTGACCATGCCTTCAACTATCAGGGTAACTTGTGGATTGACAGGGTCGTTTGAATCTACAAATATATATTCGGTTATCTTACCAGCACGATCCTGTGTATCAAGATTAAGGCGTATCTGTTGAATATTATTGGAGGTAATTGCGGCAATATTTGGGGTTATGCTGAGGCATTCACAGGATGAACGCAGCCTCACATTCATTATTCCCTTGCCAGCGTTCTTGATCGCAAGTGTTTGTTGAAGCTGCTGGTGCTGCGAAGCCTCCTGGAATTTAATGACAGATGGCCTGAACCTGATGGATGGTTCATTCGCAGCAAGTACTGTTGTTGGTAGTAATATCATCAATAGAATAATAAATTTCTTCATCAACTGATTTCCTTAATAATCCGTACAAATCCGTCTAATCCGCATCATCTGTGTGCTATTTCTTATGGTCCTATTGTCGTAATTGCTCAATATCCTGTGGCAATTCCATGAGGTTAAACTACTCAGACAGCAAGAATACAGGAGTCAGAATTCAGAATACAGATACAGAGAAAGAGCCACAAAGGGTGTAAATTCTAAGAAATGCACTCTTGTCTTGTTAACTTTCCCATTGATGTTTACACCCTTTGTGGCTCTTTCCCTTGTAATAGTTTACCTATTGTTAATTGTGGCGTAACTATTCAGGCATAGGAATGATTATGGCAGGGACAAGCCCTGCAGCTACAGCTATTCGTGAGAAACTTGTAGCTG
>JAHIZN010000354.1 GCA_018814245.1 bacterium | reverse complement strand
CGAAGGGAAGATTACAGGGTTATCATTCCTAAGGGGATAAGTTGTATTATCCTCATATTTTTCTAATCCCTATATCTCCTTATCTCCTCCATAATCCCCCACATCTCCTTTTCTTACACTACCTGAACGGTTACAAAAATCACCACTTGTTTACAGAGAAAGAACTCTTACCTTAAATGTCATAACAACAATAAAGGCAATATCATGATAGAAAAAATTATCAATCAGTCAATCCTCAGCTTGGTTGAGGGTGATATAACGCAGGAGACAACGAATGCGATTGTGAATGCTGCCAATTCCTCTCTTATGGGCGGTGGAGGGGTTGATGGTGCTATCCACATTGCAGGTGGTCCGAAAATATTAGAAGAATGTAAAAATATTCGGGCACAATCAGGACGACTTCCCGCTGGTCAGGCAGCAATCACTACTGCCGGCAGCATGAAGACAAGGTTTGTTATCCATACCGTTGGACCAATATGGCATAACGGAGACAAGAATGAGCCGGAAATACTTGCCAGCTGTTATCAGATGAGCCTGAAGATAGCTGAGGAAAACGGGTGCAAATCAATATCCTTTCCATCCATTAGTACCGGTGCTTATGGGTATCCAGTCAGCCTTGCTGCTCCGGTGGCTATTAATACTGTTGTTGATTTTTTAATGAAGGATACGGCTATTCAACTGATAAGATTTGTCCTGTTTAGCTCAAGGGTGTTTGATGCCTATGCAGAGGCTGTGAGGCAGAGAGTGGAAGTCGGATGTTCGGATTTAAGAAAATAGAAAAAGGTGAGAATAAAAGATGACACCGCCTGTAAATTCTAAATAACGAGTGAGTAAGTGAAAATGAACCAGAAAGATTTAGAAAAATTATTAACTGAGCTGAAGTCTTTACCAAAAGAAACAGAATGGGTTGAGTTTAAGGTTGATCATTACCACTCGCAGGAAATAGGCAAGTATATTTCTGCCTTATCTAACTCTGCCTGTTTACATAATAAGGTAAAGGGCTATCTCATTTTTGGTATTGAGAATGAAACTCACAATATTGTGGGTACAGGTTTCAAACCCAAACACAAAAAGATGGGTAATGAGGAACTGGAAAATTGGCTGGCAAGGCTATTAAATCCAAGAATTGATTTCGTGATTTATGAATTTCAATATAGCGGCAAACAGATTGTTTTGTTTGAAATAGATGCTACAAACAATACTCCTGTGAAGTTTGAGGGTATTGACTATATTAGGGTTGGTTCTTACAAGAAAAAATTGGCAGATTACCCAGAAAAAGAACGAAAAATATGGAAAAAAAGCAAGGATTATGATTGGTCAGCTCAGATTTGCAAAGGTGCTGTCATTGATGATCTTGATGAAGCAGCTATTCAAAAAGCCCGAACAGAGTATAAAAACAAAAACTCTCACCTTGCCGATGAAATTAATAATTGGGATGTTATCACCTTTTTGAATAAAGCAAAGGTTACAATCGAGGGAAAAATTACCAGAACAGCTATCATACTTTTAGGCAAAGATGATTCCACGCATTTTCTTTCGCCGTCTGTGGCACAGATGACATGGATACTAAAAGATGAGCATAATGCTGAAAAAGATTATGCCCATTTTGGACCACCATTTCTGTTGAATATTGAAAAGCTCTTTGGTAAAATTCGCAATCTCAAATATCGCTATCTGCCCGACAATACATTATTCCCAACCGAAATTGATCAGTATGATTCTTGGGTAATCCGCGAAGCCCTGCACAACTGCATTGCACATCAGGATTATGAATTAAGAGGCAGAATTAGTGTGGTTGAATGTCCTGATGCATTGATATTTGCCAATGTGGGTAGTTTTATTCCTGCAAGCGTGGAAGAAGTAATCAAAAGGGATGCACCTTTAACACAGTATAGAAATGACCATCTTGTCCGGGCAATGCTTAACTTAAACATGATTGAGACCATTGGCAGCGGCATCAAAAAGATGTTTCAAAAGCAAAGGCAAAGATTTTTTCCATTGCCCAGCTATGACTTGACACATACAGAAGTTATTGTAAAAATACAAGGCAAAATATTGGATGAAAATTATACCCGTTTGTTAATTGAGCAAACGGATTTGGATTTGACCACTGTAATGCTTCTGGATAAAGTTCAAAAGCAGATCAACATTTCCAAGGATGAACACAGATTCTTAAAATCAAAAAAACTTGTTGAGGGAAGGTATCCTGATTTGTTTGTCTCTTCTAAAATTGCAACAATTACAGAGGAAAAAGCCATGTATATCAAATACAAGGGATTTGACGATAGCCATTATCAGCAGCTGGTACTGGCATTTATTAAAAAGTATGATTCAGCTACCAGAAAAGATATTAACGAATTACTGTTGAATAAATTGTCTGATGTATTGACTGCTAAGCAAAAAACTGAGAAGATTGCTCGATTACTATCAAGCATAATGGCAGAAAAATTAAAATTGATTAAAAATATCGGTACAAAAAAGAAAAGTATTTGGGTGCTTAATGAAGATAATTCTATTAATTCAAAAAATTGAAAAAACTTGAAAAAACTTGAAAAAAAAACAATAAAAAATGTTGCAACCCATTACAAATCAGCCAATTGCGTTTTTGTTAAAAATTAATAAAAAATTAATAAAAAATTAATAAAACAGAGAAAGACTGCGAGGTCAAACCTCAAAAATAGCAAGATAAAGATGGCTCTTTCTTATCTCAAATGGGTAGCCCTGCATAAGGTACTTGTAACGAAAGAAGAAAGAGCCACAAAGGGTGTAATCTATAGGGAAAATAATTGACGATTAATTTAGATAATTGCAAATGGAAGAACCTGACATGAGGCTATAGTCTTAAGGAATTACACCCTTTGTAATTCTTTCTCTGTCAACAAGTGGTGTTTTCTACTTGCACAGGTTAGCCTATTTTCACAAAATTTACAGAAGAACCGATAAAATAAGATTACCCATTTGAGGCAAGAAAGAGCCATAATATCGTTTACTAAGAGGAGAATATACAGGTGGAAGAAAGATTAACAACACCAATTGAAACGACTGAGGACAAAGAGATTGAGAGGTCTCTCCGTCCAAGTGGGTTTTCTGAGTTTATCGGTCAAAGCAAGCTAAAGGAAAACTTAGAGGTATTTATTCAGGCTGCTAAGGCTCGTGGGGAGGCATTGGACCACATCCTTTTCTATGGACCGCCTGGATTGGGGAAGACAACCCTGTCAAATATCATTGCCTATGAATTAGGGGTCAGCATAAAGTCTATCGCGGCACCTGTTCTGGAAAGACCAGGGGATCTGGCTGCTATCTTGACAGACCTTTCTCCATTTGATGTCTTGTTTATTGATGAGATTCATCGATTGAACCGCATGACCGAAGAGCTGCTTTATCTGGCAATGGAAGACTTTAAGCTGGATATTCTTATTGGTAATGGTGCGTCTGCAAAAAATGTAAGGATTGATCTGCCAAAATTTACCTTAGTTGGAGCAACTACCCGTGCCGGACAGCTCACCTCACCACTAAGGGATAGATTTGGAATAATTAATCGACTGGACTTTTACTCACAGGAAGAGATGCAGCAAATAGTTGAACGGGCAGCAAGGATACTTCAGGTGCAAATAGACGGATTTGGTGTAGAAGAGATTGCCAGACGCTCCCGGGGAACACCCAGAATATCTAATCGACTCCTGAAAAGAATCCGTGACTTTGCTCAGGTTAAGGGGGATGGGAGGATTACAAAAGAGATGGCTTGTCTTGGGCTTGATGCCTTAGAGGTGGATGAGTATGGATTGGATGCCATGGATAGAAAAATAATGGAGACATTAATCGATAAGTTCCGCGGCGGACCAGTAGGGCTTAACACCCTGACTATCGCTGTCAGCGAAGAGGCAATAACCGTGGAAGATGTGTATGAGCCGTATCTGGTAAAGATCGGATTCCTTGAAAGAACACCCCGCGGCAGAAGGGCAACAGAGCTGGCATACAAGTATTTCAAACGGAATCTATGGGGACATCAGACAGTGTAAAAACTCACTTTTCACGACAATTGTCCCGCCCTACTACACCATAACATTAATTCTTGATAGCTTGAAAGGGAGATTCCTGCAGGAGTTTATCCCTGTGAATGCAGGGGCAGGAATGACAGACACTCTACAGCTTGTCATTCCTGCCCCCCTGCATTCGCCTTATCCTTACCCACAAGTCCAACCACCATTAATTCAACAATTCAGTAATTCAGTAATTCAACAATTGACAATTTCTGAATCAATGAATTGTTGAATTATTAATCATTTTGCGATACATGCTTCTGCTGTTTTGCAGCATTTCCCATCAGAATTCTGTCCCCCAAAGATGTTGGTAAGGATAAGTGCATTCGCAGGGGCAGGCTCTGCATTCACAGGAATAAACTCCTGCAGGAATCTCGTCTTTGTGCCTTCGTGGTAAACATTTATTTTCCAAAAAAACTTGAACATCGAGTTTTAGGTTGCATAGGTCGCAACCTGTTACATCTCTACTATTTTGCCAACTTTTTTATCCTTGAATCTGCTTTTTTGGCATATTGATTTTCCAAAAAGTTCTTAAGAATCAACTGATATATCTCAAGAGCCTTATCATTATTATTGAGATTTTCTTCACACAACTGACCAGCACGATAAAGCATCTCCGGCACACAAGAATCCTTTGGATATTCCTGATAAAGCCTTTGATAGATGGCTACAGCCTGTTCATAATCACTTATCTTCTCATAACAATTCCCTGTAGAAATAAGGGCTGATGGGGACATGGGACTTTTAGGATATTCTTTGACTATCTTGCTATATACTTCAATAACCTGCTCATATCTTTTTAGTCCTTCAAATATCCTGCCTAACTCAAACAATGCCACAGGTGCTTGTTCACTCTTAGGATACGCAGCAACTACTGACTCGTAAGATTTAATGGCTTTATTCTCATCCTTTAATTTATTCGCCAAAATTCTGGCAATTTCCAACAGATATGCCGTGGCATTGTTGTCATTAGAAAATCTTGAAACACCCTCCTGATAAAAAGAAACTGCATTCTGATAATCCTTAACCGTATCAAATATCTTTCCTATCTCAAAATATACCTTTGCAAGCTGAGGTTGGCTTGAATACAAATAAATAGTCTTCATATAAACAGCGATAGCCTTATACTCCTGGTTTTTCATCCTGAGAAGATTTTGAGCCTTTATTTGATATGCCTCAAAGGCTATTGGGCTGCATGAATAGCCCTCTAAAAACTCATCTATTTTCTGGTCAAGATACGAATAGAGCGGCTTATCTACAATTGTAAAAAGCTGCTTGATATAATTAAGCCATCTTTCTTCCTTTTTTTCACCCTCACAGGAAATAGCCAGCAGCTTTTGAGAAAATTCCTTATCAATCTTTTTCGCATTTTCCATATCCCTGATCTTGCCCTTTGCCTTAGAAACAAATGTTCCCTCAGGCCAAATACAAATCAGTTGAGCATATACTATTGCAGCCTCATCATATTTCTTTTCATCTTCATATAATTGACCCACAAGGTATTGGATCTCATCACTTTTTTCTAATTCAAGATAATTTGCCGTATATCTCTCCAATTCCATGATAGTATAAGCATTTGTTTTCTTTAATTTTATGGAATTAAGCCTTTTTATATAATTCAGATGCTTTTGACCATGTTCCTTTTTAATCTCTTCAGGCACGATACCCTGTTTCAACTGGTTTAATTTTTCAGTTAATTGATTATTCAAGGCAGCAGCAGCTTCATTTTTCTTCGCCATTTCCTTAGAAGATTGTTCCAGAGCATTCTTTTCCTTATTAAGGTTTTTCTTTAAGGCAGCTGTTTGTGCCTCGTTTGCCTTATATTTTTCAAGGGCAGCACCTGTTTCTTTAATCTGGTTTCCGGCTGCAGTCAGTTGTCCAGAGATAGTACCTATGGTATCCTCCTTTTCCTTTATCGCTATCTTTAATTCATCTATCTGCTTTTGCAGGCTTGCGGCTTGAGTTTGTAAATCCTTCTGTTGATTTGTGGATTGCTCCTTCTCGCTGCCAAGACTCTCTTTAAGGGTAACAATCTCCGCATTTTTATCCTTTAAGCCCTGCATCTTTTCCTTTAACTGAGCCTGCATATTTACAATTGTCTCCTCTGCACTTGTGAGCTTTGTCTTGATTTCATCTATTTCTTTTGTTGCATCCTGCTGAATTTTAGCCTTTTCATCCTCTTTTTGGGCAGCAGTTATGGTTAATTGCTTGAGATCTTCAGCATTCTTATCCCGTTCTTCTATGCAAGCGTTATATTCTTTTGATAAGGCATCCTTCTGGTTACTTGCATTCTTTATTCTAATCTGTAGCAGATTATTTTCTGCCTGCAATTCCTCAATGGTTTTTTCTTCCTCTGCCTGTACAAATGAAGACATTAACACGCCAAAAAACATAACCAATACCAACAATCTAAACTTAATCATAACCCTGCCTCCTGCATATTGAATATTCTCCCCTAAAAGATAGCTTACCATGACCAAAGAGATTTGTCAAGAATTATTAGCTGTGCATTGTAATTCCTCAATTACGGGTGTAAACATGTGTAAAAAAGGAGACATGGAGAAAAAGCGTGATCAATCTTTTCGATTAGTTTCATTAACCTCAGGAGTAATATTCATACCACAATTCCCTCCCTTTCCACATTGCGATAGAATGAAAATCGACATCCTTCATCCCCCTATTAAACCGCTGAAGCGGTTAAATTGTTCGGCTGTTTCCAATCCCACCCCAATAAATTGAGGTGCTGTTCTCAATTGAGATTAGCACCCTGATTTATCAGGATAGGATTTTTTGGTAGTCGCAGGCTTTTCAGCATGCAGCAGAATAACGCAACCTAAAAGTGTGCTGGTTCATCGTGAATCGTAATTTTCCATTCAATTGTTAAGCTACTTTTCTTGGGGTTATGCTCAAGACCAAATCATGTCAATCTTGTTTACAGAGAAAGAATCGCAAAGGGTGTAACTTCATAGATGTAACCATGT
>JAHIZN010000353.1 GCA_018814245.1 bacterium | reverse complement strand
TCAGGCATACAGAATTCAGGAGTCAGAATACAGAATGAAGACGGCGACCACAAGGAGGTAGCACCTCTGGCAGGTCGCAGCTACAAGTTTCTCACGAATAGCTGTAGCTGCAGGGCTTGTCCCTGCCATAATCATTCATATGCCTGAATAGTTACGATTATATTATTATCCCCATATCTCATGTCATATCTCCATATCCCCCTTCTTACACTTTTAATGTTATAGCCTGACGATTACATTAATGATTTGCATATAGATGAAAGACGGTGAAAGATGAAGAAAATATATCTCATCGGGATTGGACAGGGTAATCCTGATTACCTGACTGTTCAGTCGATAAAAACAATGAAAAAAACAGATGTGTTCTTTTTGTTAGAAAAAGAATGGGATAAGAAAGATCTTCTTAAGATAAGGAAGGAGATATTGGAGAGATATCTATCTGAAGGCACATATAGGGTGGTGAGTGCAAAGATTCCCAAAAGAAGAAAAGGCAGTAAGTATGAGGAAGGGGTTGAAATATGGCGTCAGGAAACAGCAGCTGTTATTGCCGGATTGATTAAAGACGAGATAAAGGAAGATGAAAGCGGCGCTCTTCTTGTCTGGGGCGACCCTTCGTTATATGATGGACATTTAGAGATGCTGCAGCATATCCTTAAACAAGGAATAATAAATTTTGACTATGAGGTGATCCCGGGAATAACCAGCGTTCAGGTATTAGCAGCAAGGCATAAAATTCCCTTAAACCGCATAGGAGAGACAATTGTAATTACCACAGCCAGACACCTGAAGGAATACCGGACTGAAGAGATTAAAAATATGGCAGTAATGCTGGATTCCCGCGGCAGCTTTCAACAACTTCAGGATGAAGATATTGATATCTACTGGGGTGGATATCTTGGGAGCGAGGATGAAATTCTGCTCTCAGGCAGGTTAAAAGATATTATCATGGATCTTAAAAACATCATAAAGGAAGCTAAAAATAAAAAGGGCTGGCTTATGGATACATATATTTTGAGGCGAAAAGAAAACAATGATTAAACTCTATGTTATGGGTATAGGCTATAAGCCCCTTGATAAAAGGGCACGGGAGATTATTCTTGATTGCAAGGTAATCCTTGCGTCAAACAGGCTCATAGAAGTCCTTAGAGATTATGATGAGTTTGACATGGTCAAAGATAGAATCAAGGTGATTAATAATGTGGATGAAACAATCGATTATATTAAATCAGCCATCAGCCATCAGCCTATTGTCCTTCTCGCCTCTGGCGATCCCATGTTTTTCGGCATAGGCAGAAGGGCAATAAAAGAATTTGGGAAAGACATGGTTGAGATACTGCCTGACCTATCAAGCATTCAAATGGCATTTTCAAGGATAAAAGAGCCATGGGATGATGCATTCCTGATAAGCCTTCACGGAGGACCTGACCCTGAAAAGAGGAGAAGATTGCCGTATGACATAAAGGATATTCCGCTGCTGCTTCAGCAGCAACATAAAATGGCTATTCTTACTGATAAACAAAATAATCCATCTGAGATAGCAAAAGCGATCAACTCATCACCCGTCACCCATTACCCATCACTGATTTTGTATGTCTGCGAAAGGCTTGGGTATGCTGATGAAAAAATCACACAGGGTACACCTGAAGAGATTGCAGGAATGACATTTTCAGAGCCGAATGTAGTCATAATAAAGTCAATAGTCAATAGTCAGCAGTCATCAGTCAGATTTGGATTAAAAGAGGCTGAGATTTCCCATTCCAAAGGGCTGATAACAAAAGACGAGGTCAGGGCTGTTACTATTCATAGGTTAAGGCTTCCCTTAGAGGGGGTATTCTGGGATATCGGTGCTGGTTCAGGCTCTGTATCAATAGAGGCTGCAAGATTATATCCGCAGTTAAATATCTTTGCTGTCGAAAAAAACAAAGAACAGATTAATCATATCAGAGAAAACAAGAAGAGATTTAATGCACTAAACATTGAAATAATAAGCGGTGAAGCCCCTGATGCCCTGATAAACCTTCCAACCCCTGACAGGGTGTTTATTGGCGGCAGCAGTGGAAGACTTAAGGAAATGATAGTGTTAATCAAACAGAAAATGGTATCAGGAATCATAGTAATAAATGCCACGACAATAGAGACATTGAGTGAGTCGATACAATGCCTTGAAAACAATAGATTTAATGTTGATGCAAGTGAGGTTTCGGTCGCAAGGTCAAAGGTTATTAATGGCAAGAAACATCTGAATGCCTTAAATCCCATATTCATAATATCAGGAGAAAAAATACCATGAGCGGAAAACTTTATGTTATAGGTGTGGGGCCGGGCGATCCAGAGCTGTTGACATTGAAGGCAACAAGAATCCTTAACAAGGTGGCATGTGTCTGCGTTCCAAAGGGAAGAGAAGAAGGCATGAGCCTTGCGTTATCAATAGTTAAGAAGGTTATTAATGTCGATGATAAGGAGATAATAGAGTCACATTTTCCTATGAGAAAGACAAGGCCGCAAGAGCATGAGTGCGAGTTGGATGCAAGGTGGCAGGAGATTGTTGAAAATGTCATGAGTAGGCTGAACAAGGGTATTGATATAGCATTTATCACCATCGGAGACCCCACAATTTACAGCACATTTTTTTACCTATACGACAAACTTCTTGCGTTGAATCCAGAGCTGAACATAGAAATCATACCCGGCGTTTCCTCTATAAATACTGCTGCTGCACGGGCTGGACTGTCTCTCGGACTTGCGAACGAAAAGATCGCCATACTCCCGGCCACTTACACGGATGACATAAAGGAGACTCTGGAGAGGTTTGACACGGTTGTTCTCATGAAGGTTCATAAGGTATTTGACAAGATATGCGATATTCTGAACGACATGAACCTTACTGACAATGCGGTCTATATATCAAGGGCAGGCATGGATGATGAAAAGATAATTAACAATATTTGTAAGGTGAAAAAGAAAGATCTCAATTATTTTTCGGTGGTGATAATAAAGAAATGAACAATGTATATTTTATAGGTGCAGGGCCAGGCGATCCTGAACTAATAACCATTAAAGGCAGAAGATTACTTGATAATGCTGATGTTGTCATCTATGCCGGGAGTCTTGTAAATCCGGAACTGCTTAAAGGCATAAAGGCTGTGGTTTATGACTCAGCTTCCATGACACTTGATGAAACAATCGGGATTATTCGAAAGTCTGTTGAATCAGGCAAAAAGGTTGCGAGGCTTCATACAGGCGACACATCCTTTTACAGTGCCATATTAGAGCAGATAGAAAAACTTCGGGACTTAAACATAAAATACGAGGTTATTCCCGGTGTATCGTCTGCAATGGCAGGAGCAGCAATATTGGGACAGGAACTCACCATACCAAAGATTAGTCAGACAGTGATTTTCACCCGACTTGAAGGAAGAACACCTGTTCCTGAAAGCGAGAAACTTAGTGAATTAGCAAAATATCAGGCAACAATGGTGATTTTTTTGAGTGTGGGAATGGTCGAAAAGGTAAGGGACGATCTTCTGCAGGGCTATCCTGAAGATACACCTGTTGTAGTGATAGAAAAGGCAACATGGCCAGAGCAGAAGATTGTCAGGGGTATTTTGAAGGATATTGCTGATGTAGTCAGAAAAGCAGATATCAAAAAAACCGCATTGATATATGTAGGTGAGGCATTAAGGGCATCACAGGAATCGTTGGGAATGAAATCAAAGTTGTATGATAAGGAATTTAAGCATGGATACAGGGAATAGAAAACAGAAGGCAGAGGGCAGGACTGCAATATTTTACATAACAGAGAATGGGCAAAAAACAGCCCAAAAGATTAATAGTCTTTATCCTGATGCTTCTGTAATAAAATTCAAAAAAGAGGACATATGTGATCCATGGAACAAGTGCAGTACATTTATATTTATCATGGCAACAGGGATTGTTATGAGGGTAATTGCACCACTTATTAGGAGCAAAAAGACAGATCCTGCTGTTATTGTGCTGGATGAGAAAGGGAGATTTGCCATCAGCCTTTTAAGTGGACATCTGGGTGGTGCTAATAAGGTTACAAAGGAGGTCGCTGATTTCCTCGATGCCGAAGCGGTTATAACAACTGCATCTGATGTAAATAACCTGACTTCCATAGATTTATGGGCAGAAGAAAATAATCTTGTCATTGAAAACTGGAGTCTTCTTCCACAAATAGGCACAAGGCTTATCAATAATGGCTTACTGAGGATTTATACAGAGATTGAGATGAAATTGCCTGATGAGTTTTTAAGGATAGCAGAGCCAATGCTTGGTGATGTGCTTATTACGAACAAGAATGATGTTTATGTTACGCGATCTTTGGAGCAATGTCCCGCAAACTCATGCTGCGTAAAAGGTCAACTCTATCTTTGTCCCAAAAATCTTGTCATTGGAATTGGGTGCAACAGCGGGACATCAGAGGGTGAGATAGAAGAAGCAGTCAAATCTGTACTTAACGATAATAACCTCTCGTTTCTGTCCATTTACTCACTTGCAACCATTGACATAAAGTGTAAAGAAGATGGATTGCTCAGATTTGCCCAAAGGCATGGATTTGCAATTATCGGCTTTAAGGCTGAGAAACTAAATGCAGTTGAAGGCATAGTTAGATCAGAGGCAGTTTTTAAGGCAACAGGCGCCCATGCTGTTTCAGAGCCTGCGGCGATTCTGGCATCAGGTGCTTCAGGGTTGCTTGTTTTGAAACGAAAAAAAGGAAATGTGACCATAGCATTGGCAGAGATTAGGGAATCAGGCAAAACTTCACAGTCTGTTACTCCGAAACTTTATATAGTCGGTACAGGACCTGGACATATCGAACACATTACCCCATATGCACAGGATGTCATAAGAAGGTCAGATGTTATTGTTGGATACGGAACATATCTTGCTTTGATACAGGAATTGATTAAAAACAAAGAGATTGTATCCACAGGCATGACTCACGAAATTGACAGATGCAAAAAGGCAGTTGAAATGGCAATGTCCGGAAAAACTGTGTCTGTCATAAGCAGTGGAGATCCGGGAATATATGCCATGGCAGGGCTGGTGTTTGAGATAATCAGAGCACAGGGCACAGAGCACAGGGCACAGAGCATAAATGTTGAGGTCATTCCCGGTATATCTGCCCTGAGTGCCTGTGCATCAAGGCTCGGTGCACCACTCATGCATGATTTTGCCTGCATTAGCCTGTCAGACAGGCTCACTTCTTGGGAGACGATAGAAAAAAGGTTGGAGGCTGTTGCTATAGCTGATTTTGTTATAGCGTTGTATAATCCAAAGAGCATGGGCAGACCTGAGCATATTAATAAAGCACAGGCAATATTTCTTAAGTATCGATGTGCAGAAACGCCTGTTGGAATAGTAACGGGTGCGATGAGAGAAAACGAAAGGGTTATTGTTACAAGCTTGCGGGACATGCTCAATTATGATATTGATATGCAGACAACAGTGATAATAGGCAATTCACAGACATTCACATGGGATAATCGGATGATTACACCAAGAGGGTATGAAAGAAAAAGCCAGTAGAGCCAAAATACAATGATGTATCGTAGTGTCGTGTCAACTTTAACTTGTCGTATAACCATTTGTAGGGACATCCCTGCCCCAGAGAGGCTCTCCTCTTGTGGGTGTCCGTTAAGCAGGGACAAGGGGGTAGCACCTCTGTCACCCTGCAAGCTATGATGTGATCGATTGTTGTGTGTGGGAATCTTTGTAGCTGCGACCCTTGTGGTCGCTTATTAGTGGGGCAGGCTCTGCGAATGCAGCTTATCCTTACACACATCTTTGGGGAACAGAATTCTGACGGAAAATGCTGCAAAATAACAGAAGCATGTATTGCAAAATGATTAACAATTCAACAATTTATTGATTCAGCAATTGTCAATTGCTGAATTGCTGAATTGCTGAATTGTTGAATTAATGGTGGTTGGACTTGTGGGTAAGGATAAGGCGAATGTAGTGGGCAGTCCCTGTGCCTGCCCTTTGTCGTGTTATCCCAAGAAAGCCATGGCAGTAGCAAAGAGCCAGGCTAAAATGAGGAAGATTAAAATCCATAAGGAATTGCGATAAACATCATCCAGACAGGATGGCAGGTATTCTGTAAGATTATTTTGGGTTTGACCAATGCTAAGGCTTTTTGTTTTACCAGACATGGTGACTATCCAGTTTTCTTTATTATCATTTAGACGAATCTCTTTTACCTGTAGGTTGCTGGTAGAAAGGGAGGCATATTTTGTCTGAACGATCTTGCCGCTTACAAAAAGTGTATCATTCGTAGCCACAGAGCTTGTTCCTGTTCCATGAAGTGAAATAATCTTGCTTACATCTCTATCAAACTTGAAATCCTTTAATGGAAATTTTCCTCGAATAATAGGAAAACCCTTTGTTTCAGGCAACAATCTCATCTGTATTTTTAGTCTGTCTTTTTTGGGAGAAAACTCAAGCAACTTTTTAGATGGAATCATCCAAAAGGTTTCAGGTATTCTTTTTTCAGGGGTCTCATTTTCTCTGCCAACGCTGCATCCCTTTATCTTCAGCTTAATCATGTCTGCCATGTTTAGCCTTATCTTTGAATCACATTCACCCTTGACAGGTATGCTGCATCCCAGACCTATTTCTATGCTGTTATTCTCCTTAATCTGGAATGAAGCCATTGCATTATTGCCTTGCTGCAATTCAGATATGCCTATTTTATCCCCAACAATCTCAATGCTGGAATGATTTTCTACAGGCACCAATTGCATCGTAATTCCCCAGCTCAGCTCTTGTTTCCTTACATTACCTGCGGGTGTTATTTTTTTCCAGTAAAAGCTTTGTGGTTTAATAGCAGTTTCATTGAAATCTGTGATGCTAATTGTTTCAACAGGAATATCCTTTATCAAGATACTTCCATTGCCAGAGGTGCTGTCTCTGCTTTGAGAAAAGCTTACATCTTTAACTAAAAGCCTGAGTTCAACATCTGCTTCTTTTCTTGAAGACATAAGGGAAATAAGGATAAAACAGACAATAATGGTTGGAAGGATCCCAAAAAATGTTCGATATGGCGGAAATTTATTGATAATGGACACAACAACAGTACCTCTTTGCACCGGATATCAGGACGAACGGTTATTTGTCCTGACACTGCCACAATGTGCTGGTTCATCGTGAATCGTAATTTTCCATTCAATTGTTAAGCTACTTTTCTTGGGGTTATGCTCAAGACCAAATCATGTCAATCTTGTTTACAGAGAAAGAATCGCAAAGGGTGTAACTTCATAGATGTAACCATGT
>JAHIZN010000352.1 GCA_018814245.1 bacterium | reverse complement strand
GATCCCTGACAGCTTGATTTCTCCGCGTTCTCCGCGTCTCCGCGTGAAAATTTCTCGAAGCTGAAAAGGTATCAGCTGTCAGCATTCAGTGCAGAAGCCTCAGCCTATAGCCAGCAATTCTTGCGTGAATTGGCTTGCCGGGAATTGCTGGGGCTGATAATTGATCCCTGACGGCTTGATTTCTCCGCGTCTCCGCGTGAAAATTTCTCGAAGCTGAAAATGAACTACATCAATCCCGGTATCTTTAATCCACCTGTAAGCTTGCTCATCTCACCAGATATCATCTCTTGTGCCCTGGAAAGAGCCTCATTAACAGCAGCACATATCAAATCCTCGAGAAGCTCAATATCATCCGGATTTACAACATCTTTTTCAATCTTTACAGAAACTATCTCTTTTTGACCATTGGCCGTAACCGTAACCATACCACCACCTGAGGAAGCAGATACAATTTTTTCTGCCAGCTCTTCCTGAAGCTGGGAAACCTTTGTTCCCATATTCTCGATTTGTTTCATCATACCTTGAAGCATCTTCTTCTGCATAACATTCCCTCCTCGTATAAATTAAAAATTATGAATTAAAAATTATGAATTGTTGTTTTTGAATTCCTTGCTATTTTAAATTCGTAGTTGCCAACCCACAATTTTTAATTCATAATTCATAATTTTTAATTTGCAATCTACACCCTGCTCCCTTCAAACATATCCGCCACCCTTTCTACCCTTGAATCACTTACTGGATGAGTGGATGGCATTTTTTTTTCTTTAGGCACAGCAGCTGAGCTTGTCGAACTTCCCTGTCCCCGTAGGGGCAACCCCCTGTGGTTGCCCTCTGTCTGAGGCATGGCAATTGAGCTTGCCCGAGCTCCATGCCCTTGAGCAAGCACAGTCTTTATCTTTAATGTTTTTCCTGTTCCCTCATGTATTTTAGCCTCTATTAATTCCTTATACTCTGCCTTATCTATCCCTGACCTATGAAAGGAAGAATCAAACTCAATGGTTAGAATATTATCATTGAGGCTGACAATTTTTCCACAACTCAAGTGAGAGGCTACAGCAGGTCGTTGACTACGAACCATATCCCGGATATCAGTCCATACCTGAATAATTCTTTCCAATGATAGCTCTGTGGATGTGTCCATGGCTTTGTGAGACGCAAAAGAGGATAAAGATGCTGGTACCAATGATTCGACGGGTTGCAGCCCACTGTTCTGTACCTCTGTATCTTTCAGGGTAGGTTTAGAACCCACCCCTACAGCCTCTTCCACCTCATAAAGTTCAGGGCAGCTTATGGCTATCCTTTGTTCCATCTGAACCAGCTTTTCTATTATTTCAGACAAAGGAATCTCTCCCTTTATTCTGCACAATCTAACCATAGCTGTTTCCAATATCATGCCTGCCTGTGAATGGGCATATTTCATCTGTTCATTTGTCTCTCTCAAGCTCTCTATTGACTTTAACATAAATTCAACCGAAAGCTGTTCTGATTGTTCCTTTAATAGATCCCTGCTTTCTTTTGTTATATCCAGAACGCCTTCGCTGCATCCTATCTTAATCATGAGCAGATTTCTCAGGTGCAAGATTACATCCTTAGTAAGCTGAGACATATCCACACCCTTGTTTATCAGGGCATTGACCATTTCAATGACAGAATTATCATTTTGATTGATGATAGCAGAGGTGATAGAGATAAGGACATCCTCAGGGACTATGCCCATGACCACAATTACATCATCCTTGGCAACCTCTTTTCCCCCGGTATAGGACATAACCTGATCCAGAATACCCTCTGCATCCCTCATCCCGCCCTGTGCAGATCGTGCAATGAGCAAGAGTCCATCACTATCAGCCTTTATTTCTTCATTATCGCAGATATATTGAAGCTGTTTAAGAATATTTTGTGTACTAATCCTTCTAAAATCAAACCGTTGACACCTTGAAAGGATGGTTGCAGGAAGTTTATGCGGCTCTGTGGTAGCAAAGATAAATACCACATGCGGCGGCGGCTCTTCAAGGGTTTTCAGCAATGCGTTAAAGGCTTCCGAGGTAAGCATGTGTATTTCATCAATAATATATACCTTATATCTGCCTCTGGCCGGGGCAAGCATAACCCTTTCACGAAGGTCACGGATCTCATCAATTCCCCGATTTGATGCCCCATCTATCTCGATGATATCCATAGACATTCCTTGAGCAACCTCCATGCAAAGGGTGCAATTCCCGCATGGTGTTGGGGTCATACCAGTTTCACAATTCAGGCATTTAGCGAGGATTCGGGCAGTGGTTGTCTTGCCGGTTCCGCGAGAGCCGCAAAACAGGTATGAATGAGATATCCTTCCTGTGTTAATAGCATTAATAAGGGTTTGACTAATATGTGGTTGTCCAATTACCTCTTCAAAGGTTTGGGGTCTGTATTTTCTGGCAAATACCGTATAGGACATGTATGAAATTCTCCATGGGAAAAGAATAGGTCTAATTAGACTTATTGGACCTATTTTTTAATTTACAAAAAATGGCCGTGCACCTATCTTCGACAGACCCTAACGAGTGATAATTCTAAGTCCAGACTCCAGACAGGCACTTCTATGACATATCCTTAACTACTTACCGCTGCTTCCTTCCGGATCTGACGGGGTTGGGCAATTAAAAATAGCATAGAACCCATCTATCAACATCCTTTCTTCTAATTCATTCTCACCAGAATAAGCCTCACGACAGGAATTCAACCCTGCTTTAGCGGATTTCAGGCAACAAGGCACCGCTAGCTCCCCATTTAGCACGACCATAATATATAAGTATACCTGAAAAATAAAATATGTCAAGGAGAAAAAGTAAAAATCTGAAACTCCGACATAAGGACAGTAATTCTAAATAGGTCATAACACTTACTCTACCAAGGGGTTGGGAATAATCTCAATATATTTTCCAAAAAGTTATATAGAATGCATTCCCTTGTAATGTATGCAATCATATATGTT
>JAHIZN010000351.1 GCA_018814245.1 bacterium | reverse complement strand
TACTGTCCCAACTTGGCTATTTGGCATAATAAAGAGTAACGATTTAATCATTTCTTCAAATGGCTAAACTGTTACGAATCTTTGCTACACCCATTAATCATTATGACCTCGCTTCCCTTTGTCGCCACAGGTGCAGGAGAACCGAAACAGGAGAACCGAAACAGTTCCGATAACCCTATTAAGCTCAAGCAATTAGAGAAATAGAAAATAGGGGACAGCGACCATTAAAAGCTAACATAAAAATGAACCAGATGGAGATAGTTATTTTTGTTGTTAGATTTGGAATTGACAAAATAACATATAACATGGTAAAATAATATCTATGGATAAAAAAGAAATCATAAAATATTGGATACAATCTTCGGATAATGATTACGAAACTATGGAATATCTATTTAAGGGTAAGAATTATTCATGGTCGTTATTTGTCGGTCATATTGTCGTTGAAAAACTGTTAAAAGCGTATTATACTAAAAATATTGATATGAATACGCCTTATATTCATGATTTATTGCGTATTGCCGAAAAATCAAAACTTGAACTTTCGGAAGAACAAAAAAATTTTCTTGACACACTGACAAGTTTTAATATAAAAGCTCGTTATGATGACTATAAATTAAATTTTTACAAAATTTGTACAAAAAAATTTGCCACTACCAATATTACAAAAATAAAGGAATTCAGGATATGGATAAAAAAACTGCTCTAAAGATAGCCCATGATTATGTACATTTTCTTACCTCTCAACACTACTATAAAGTAAAAAATGCTTTTTTATTCGGCTCTTATGCAAAAAATAAATTTACTGATGATAGCGATATTGATATTGCCCTTGTGCTGGAAGGATATAAGGATACCATAAAAGAACTTTCAAATCTAATGCGACTCAGAAGAAATTTTGACCTTCGCATAGAACCTCATCCTATTACTCAAGAAAACTTTAAAGACGATAATTCTTTTAATAAAGAAATCAAAAACGGCTTAAAAATTTTATAAATGAAGTATTAGGATTAAACCTTGAAGAAGGAATTTAATGTAACAGTTTGGCAAGCCAGAAGAAAAGAAAAAAAGACCGCAAACCAAAGCCTAACAAGAAAAATCAACCTGACAAGGAGCAGGTGATTTTTGCCGTTAGCCTTACAAGAGAGCGGAAGAACATACTCGGAAGTAAGAAAACGGTCGGGCGGAAGATAGTACTCGGGCAAGCTGTTACGGAATAGGAATTTGCTCATGAGAAGCACACAATATATCGTGTCAATCTCATTTACAGAGGAAGAGCCACAAAGGGTGTAAATCCTAAGAGATACAACCCTTGTCAGGCTTTTCTCATTTGCAATTACTCCTGTTTCGCCCGTAATTATTTTCCCTAAGATATTTACACCCTTTGTGGTTCTTTCCCTTTTTGTTGCAATAGCTACTGGCTAACAAGGTTAGCATTTATTGAATAATTCGTAAGCGTTCAGCTATCAGCAGTCAGCAAAGACCATAAAATCAAGGTAAATGAAGCGTTCCTAATTTTACGCTTTCCTGCTTTTATGCCGTAATGTCTTGCAAAAGTTGAAGGAGGTAGCACCTCTGGCAGCTGACTGCTGATAGCTGAACGCTTACAAAAAGATGTGGGTAAGGATAAGTTAATAAAGGGGGTTAGGGGGATGTTAATCCGATTTCTGGGAAAAGCAAGAAACTCTATGTTACTTTATTTAAGTCGTTCAAATTTCTAACTTTTGGATGTGTAGTAATGAGAAAAGGATTGATTGGTGTATTGGTTTTAGGATTGGTTTTAGGGCTTTGTGCCCAGGCTGAATGTAGTGTGCCTCAGCTGATGAACTATCAGGGCAAACTTACAAATGCAAGCGGTATGGCTGTCTCTGATGGGAATTACTCCATCCAGATGAGTATCTATGACGCAGCTTCTGGTGGGACTCCGCTCTGGCAGGAGACTCAGACTATCTTTATCAGTAATGGCATCTTTAGCTTGGTGTTGGGAAGCATTACCCCTATAAACCTGTCCTTTGATAAAGACTATTGGATAGGAACAAAGGTTG
>JAHIZN010000350.1 GCA_018814245.1 bacterium | reverse complement strand
TTGCCTCCCTTGTCTCTGCCACCAATAAGCGACCACAAGGGTCGCAGCTACAAAGATTCCCACACACAACAATCGATCACATCGTAGCTGCAGGGTGCCAGGGGTGCTACTCCCTTGTTCCTGCTTAACGGACACCCACAAGGAAGGAGCCTCTCTGGCAGGGATGTCCCTGCAAATTGTTATGCGTCAAATTAAGGTTGACATGACACTATCGTCGAACACACTTGAACAATTATAACGAAGGTGACAATGCCATTAAAAATACTTCATGTTGATACCTCTATGAGTTGGCGGGGCGGTGAGCAACAACTGCTTTATTTATCTGCCGGGTTACAAAAAAAAGGTTATTCTCAATTTATTGCCTGTCAACCAGATAGCCTCTTGATCGAAAGGTGTCAGGGGCATGCCTCCATTATTCCTGTGAGAATGCGGGGAGAATGGGATATTGCTGCTGCCCTGAAAATGGCACGGCTTATTGACAGTAAAAGCATTCAACTTGTTCACCTCCATTCATCCCATGCCCATGCCCTTGGATTAATGGCATCTAAAATCTCAAGATCAAAACCAGCGGTTATTGTCTCCAGAAGGGTGGATTTTCACCTTCGCAAGAATCCTATATCCTGGATTAAATACAGAATGGGCGTAGCTTCAATAATTGCAGTCTCAAATGCCGTTAAACAAGTGCTCATATCAGATGGCATTTGTCCTGAAGTGATTGATGTAGTTTATGATGGGATTGATGTGGAACGGTTTGGATGTAGCACTTCTGGCAGCAAAGGCGTAGATATGGATTATCTTTATCAGGAATTTGGGCTGAATCGCTTGTTTCCAATTGTCGGTATTATCGCTGCCCTGGCACCCCACAAGGACCATAAGACCTTTTTGCAGGCATGTCTTTATGTGAAAAAAATCAACCATCAGGTACAGTTTCTTATTGTTGGTGATGGCGAGTTGAGAGGGAAACTACAGCAAATGGTAAAGAGATTGGGTCTGGAAAGCAATGTTATCTTTAGCGGCTTCAGAAATGATATTCCCCAAATCCTATCCATATTAGATGTCTTTGTTGTCTCCTCTTACTTAGAGGGATTAAATACCTCTGTCCTTGAGGCACAATCAGCTGGCATACCAGTGGTTGCAACCAAAACTGGCGGTATTCCGGAGATAATCAAGGATGGGCTTAACGGCTTGCTTGTCCTGCCGCAGCACCCTGAGTCTTTGGCTGAAAGAATTGTGCAATTGATAGATAATAAGACATTGGCAAGTCAGATGGCTGCTAATGCTAAGATTGATGTGAAGAAATTTAATAAGGAGGCAATGATTGATGCTACAGAGGCTATTTATTGTCGGGTTATGGGCATGGTGTAGTTTTTGCTTACTAACATTTAACAGTGAAGGGGCAGACTGCATGGGTGAGGACATTGATCGACTGACCTTAGCTGCTGGTGTGAGCTATCCAATAAATACCAGACCGCTTCAGCCTCAAGAGATAGCAGGGATATTACAGGAGATTGAAAAAAACAAAGGGACAGACCAATTTAGCCAAACACTTGAGGTATTGCTGAATAGATTAAAACAGGAGTTGAGACAGACAAAACAGGCAGGGATTTCTTTGTTTGTTATTAAGGATGATGATTCATCCTTTATCAATAACTATGGAGAGAAATATCAACAGGGGGTTAATCTTTCCGCTGATATGAGGATATGCGGCAAGTTTTATGACCTTTGTCCACAGCTAAAACTCAGTCATGATGCCGTAACAGCTGACCTGAAATGGGGATACCTCAGCTACAGCAAATGGAATACAACCATTCAGGCAGGCAGGATTCCACACTGGTGGGGTCCAGGACATAGTGGGGCATGGCTGCTTACAACCAATGCCCAAACATTTGATCAAATAAGGGTAGCAAACAAGCAGGCTGTCTTGCTGCCATGGCTTGGCAGATCAAAATTCGAGTTTATACTGGGGAAATTGAGCAAGCAAACAATTAGTTATAAGAATAATGGTGTTGACACACAAAAGGTAGAAAACCCACAATTGATTGGTTTGCGGTTTGATTGCAGCCCCAATAAATACATGGAGTTTGGGGTAGGGGAGACCTGCATGTTAAGTGGACGGGAGAGATTGAAAATAAAGGATTATCTTCAGGCAATGTTCCCTGGTGGTGATGCAACTACGCAGGAAACGACCCATGGACCAATCACCAACCGCATTGCCTCCATAGATACAACCTTCCGCATTCCAACCAATTATCGATGGCTGAAAGGGACCGAAATTTATTGGGAATATGGGGGTGAAGACTGTAATCCTAATAGCCTCGGGTTTCAGTTCCTGAGTGCTCCAGCCAATCTCTTTGGGATATACCTTGACACAGGAACAGCAGATTTACGAATAGAATACACTGAGGATGAGGACGATTGTGTAATATGGTATACACATGGAAACTTTGCTGAAGGATACAGGCATAAAGGCGAAATCCTTGGACATCACATGAATGGCAAGAGCTGGTGGCTTCGTACATCGTATCCCATTACTCCCAAACAAATAGGTTTTCTGGAGGCTGAGATGGTTAATGATAAGATACTAAGTGTTACCTTAGGTTGTCTGGATTCATGGAGGCTTAGGGTTCAATCAGATGATAGGGTGAGCATTGATTATAAAATGAGTCCACAGAAGCATAACAATAGTATGCAAATACAGAAGAAGATCCACAAAGGGTGTAAATCATAAGAGACTCTGGCCATTGTCAGGCTTTTCTCATTTGCAATTACTCTTGTTTCGCGAGGGGATAGGGGGATAGAGAAATAGGGAGATAGGGAGATTTTAAGGACACCACCGATATTTACACCCTTTGTGGTTCTTTCTTTGCCAGAGGTGCTGCCTCTTCTCGTTGAATTTATTTGTAGAGACAGGTCTGAGATCTGTCTCTACTGACTTGATGCAATTATCCACAACAGCACAGCTCGAAACCTTTTATCTTGCCTTCTCATTTTTTGCCCATGAATCTTTCAGTGCCACTGTTCGATTAAATACAAGCATGCTTGGGGCAGAATCAGTATCCACGCAAAAATAGCCATGCCTCAGAAATTGGTATCGACTGCCGACAGCTGCCCCTGCAAGACTTGGCTCAACAATGGCAGCCGTAAGCTTGATTAATGAGTTGGGATTCAGGTTGGACTTAAAATCTTCACTTTCTGCTTCTTCTGGGTTTGGTTTCATAAAGAGATGGGAATATAGTCGTACCTCAGCAGGGATGGCATGTTCTACTGAAACCCAGTGCAATGTTCCCATAACCTTTCGTCCATCCTTTGACCAGCCGCCCTTGGTTTCCGGGTCATAGGTGCAATGAATCTCAACAACAGTGCCATTTTCATCCTTGATCACATCTGTACATTTAACATAATAGGCATGTTTTAACCGCACCTCGCATCCTGGAGCTAAGCGAAAGAATCCCTTTGGCGGCTGCTCGCGAAAGTCATCCTGTTCGATATAGATAACCCTGGAAAAAGGAATCTTCCTGTTGCCCATATCAGAATCCTCCGGATTATTCTCTGCATCTAATTCTTCCACCAGCCCTTCAGGGTAATTATCTATCACCACTCGCAAGGGATTCAGTACTGCCATAACCCGTGCTGCCTGCTTGTTCAAATCCTCACGAAGGC
>JAHIZN010000349.1 GCA_018814245.1 bacterium | reverse complement strand
GTATGTATGTATGTATGTATGTATGTATGTATGTATGTATGTATGTATGTATGTATGTTACCAAACTTCATTTTTTTCTCTCCTTAACCCTTAAAGAAGGCAAACAAGATGCTCAAGTATTGTTCCAATCTGTCCTCTATCCAGAAGATAAACATCCATTATATATGCAAATCAGTAAATTTGTAAGGTATCTTCTTTTAATTTATTGCACTCCTAATGTTTTTAACTCTTCTTCTGGGGTTACAACTTTTATTGTAAAACATGATCTTTCTTTTTGCTGATTATCAAGGGTAACCAATTTAAGATTGTACTTTTTAGTCACTGCGGTATAAATCGCATCACATCCACGCAGTTTCCATTCAGCAGCAAGTTTTCCTGCCTCATTAGAAAGTTCAGCATCAATTGGGATAAAAGTAAAATTAGAGATTTTTCTTATTTCTTGAACAAATTCTATCGCTATTGTACTTTCCTGCGTACCACGAGCTATAGCTGAAGCTACCTCAGGACAGACAATTTCAGGAAGTAGTACCTGAACCTTTTCCTTTTTAATATAATTGATAAGCGATTTGCTATATTCATGAAATTCTTCATTCTTATTATACGAATTGACAATTACACTGGCATCTAAACAATACATTACTCACCTTCTACTTTCTGAGATCAATTGCCGACTATGTTTCTCTGACTTCCACAATTTGGTGATTTTTAATCCCAGTTCTTCCAATTTATCCCATGGATTAAAATTTTCACTTTCTTTCTCTAACTTAGATGCCCATTCATTTAATAAAATTACTTTTATCTTTTTACCTCTTGATAACCACAACTCACTTATTGTATCCTGGGGTAATGATATATGTCCGTCTGGCAGTATTTCAGCATAATATTCAACTGCTTGCATTTTATTCACCTCATTTATTGATAGACTGATAGAAATTTACATTTTGGATATTATTTGTCCTTTGGCTCATTATGAAAATATATTATCATAAAATTGAAGTTATGTCAATCAAAATAATTCGACAAGCTGTTACGAAATAGAAATTCGGCACGAGAAGCATACAGCATGTTGTGCTATTTTCACCAGCTGGCACTACATACGGCATGGTGTTGCTGCTGATTATCCGTTCCGTAACCCCCTGCCGAGTAAACATCTTTTCAATCTCCTTTGTAATTAACGCCCCTCACCAAACCGTGCCTAAAATTTTCCCTCACACAACTCTTCATAAATGAAATCCTAAAGGATTAACTCCATGAAATCTTCCCTGCCTAAGTTATCTTGACCTGTGCAATTAGAAACAAGGGATATATCCACAGATTACACAGACTTAAAAGACAATTGCCAGAGGTGCTGCCTCCTGTAAGACAAATCCAACAACTAATGTCCGGTGAGCTTGTAGAGACATGCTACAGTCAGCTTGCTATATGCCTTCAGATTTTTTCTGATAATCTGTGAAATCTGTGGATTAATCTTAATTGCACAGTTCGAATTTTTCATAAGTCGGTGCTATTCAGAATTGCACCAATTTACCAAGTTATTTTTTTAGTTCCATCAGAACAGTTTGACATAACTCTTTGCTTATCCAGATATCTCTTCTTTCAGAAATTTCATTCAAAAAGAGTTTTAATTCCTCAAGATTAATCATATCCCTTTGGTATGCCTCAACTAAGACACCAATAGTACCTTTTATTTTCAACCCTTTTCTACGGGCTTCTTTCCTTGCTTCTTCATCGTCAAGTAATATCAGGCTATTAGAAATTTTCATTGCCAAATGAATACTTTCTATCTCGCCATCATCTAATCTTAACAATCTTATCTCCGGGTCAATTTCCTTAGTATTTACTTCTACAGGATTCCATTTATTCTGGGTCAAAAACAACTCAATGGTTAAAGCATCCTGAGCCCCTTTTATCTTTCCGGCAGTTACAGTTTCTTTATACACGCTATCAGAAATAATTACTTTACCGTACAGTCGTTTCAATAAATAAAGCAAATTTAACTTTCCAAGTGCCATTAACGGACCAGAGTTACTAATTACTTCCACTTTAATCTCCTTATGCTGCAAGCTCTTCTTTTAAGGTTTCTATGCTAAAGGTGGGTATTAGTCCTTTGGCATAGGCAAAGGTAGACATCTCATCCATAGTTACATCTGCTATTTTAGCTGCATAACCAATAGACACGCCTCCCTTTTTTAACAGCACCAGAGCATTTTCCATCTTTAGTTGTTTCATCCCTAAATCAATCAATTGACAAATATATCTACTATCCATAGGCATTAGATCTTTTGCCAGCGTATCTGGTAGTTCTAACTGCAATACTTTCATTAAAAACACCTCCTTAAGTCTTTAATCTTCACAATTTTAGCCTTTCATAAATGAAATCCTACAAGGATTAACTCCATGAAAGAGGTAACACCTCTGGCAGGCTTGTCCCCCTGCATTTGCAGGGGCAGGCTCTGTCCGTGAAGGCAACAAAAAACGGACACCCACAAGGGGATGTCCCTACGAGATATATCAACTTAATTAATGGATTGTCTATATCTTCTTTTATATCCTTCAAAATTCCCTGTTTTAAGGCAAGCTGTAATATGCCGATTGTGCCTATCCTCTCCAATCCCATATGAGAAGCCGTAGCCCTTGCCTTTGGATCGTCTAAAAGGATCAGATTGGCAGAAAACTCTTTTGCCAAAACTATTGCTTCTGCTTCTCCTTTGTGAAGATGTTCCAATAGAGAAAGAATAGCTGCAATCGGGATTAGTCCACAGATTACACAGATTACACAGATTAAAGAACAAATCGCTTATAATTCCCAAGTTTTTTGCTCCAAAGTTTAGAAGAAGTTCATGTTTCATCCTGTATTAGGATTTTTCTATCCATCTTGTTTGATGCTCCCTAATCTGTGTAATCTGTGGACTATCTTTTGTTCTTAATTGCACAGGTCGAGATCTCTTTCATTAATCTTCTCAATCTCGTCTATGGTTAACCCAGTAACCTTTAATATCTTCTCAATATCAATCCCCAAATCTAAAAGACTCTTTGCCATTTCTATATCTCTTTCCTTTCTGCCTTCCTCTTTACCTTCTATTTTACCTCGTTCCATGCCTTGTTCTATCCCTTGTTCTATCCCTTGTTCTATCCCTTGTTCTATCCCTTGCTCTATCCCTTGTTTTAAGCCTTGCTCTAAGGCAAAATTAATAGCCCCCTTCTGTACCAAGATAAAATCACGCCTCTTCCATTGTGCATCTAATTCCTCTCTACTCATACCCGCCATATTGGCTATCCCAAAAGCCTTTTTTATCTCCAGTTCCTTTTCTAATGTTTTTGGGGTATAATCAAGCCTTCCTGCATTCTTTATAAAGTATATCCATTTATCTGTGATAGTAGTTAGTTCATTTTCATCTTTTATGAATTTTGGTAACTCAATAAAGATTAGTTCTATCTCATCGTTATATTTTATTAGTGTCTTTTTTTCTGTGAGATTGAAATAAGTAATAGCATCCTCTACCTCATTAAACATCACAAAATCTGTAATGGTTAAGGCAATAATAGGCTCTAAGGTACTAAAATCTTCTCCTTTCAG
>JAHIZN010000348.1 GCA_018814245.1 bacterium | reverse complement strand
ATAACCCTGTAATCTTCCCTTCGATTTTAAGGCATTGATTATATTATTATCCCCATATCTCATGTCATATCTCCATATCCCCCTTCTTACACTTTTAATGTTATAGCCTGAACGATTACTGAAATTCCTAAAATGGAAGCTCTTTCCCCTCCGCGTCTCCGCGTCTCCGCGTGAGCAAAAGCATTTCCCTCATCTTCAAGTATGGAGTCTTAAATAAATGGCTGAGCAAGAGAAAGAAAAAGATATAAAGGAAGACATCCTTGATACTGTGGATAATCAGTTTTCAGACGATCAAGAGGGAGCCCCTCTGGCGGAGGAATCCCCTCTGGCGGATGGGGCATCCTTAGCAGAGGATGATGAACCAGGGGAAGCCTCTGATTATTTTGATGAATACACAAAAGAGGAAGCAGAACCCGCAGATGATGATGACCTGACAGCTGAAGAGGCATTATACAAAAAGGAATTTAGATACGATGAAGAGTCCCTTCAAGAAAAGCCTCAGGAAAAAAAGGTTAAACCTGTCGAACAACCCAAGCCACAGGCAAAAAAGCCGCCAAATCCTATTCTGTGTCTGATTAAAAGCAAGGTTTTCTGGTTAAGCATAATCATAATCATATGTGGGCTTGCAGCTGTTTCATTTCGACCGATTTACAACCATGTTTATTACCCATACACTTGCGTAAAAAAGGGTATTGGTCTGATTAAAGAAAAGGAATTTTTTAAGGCAGAAGAGCTTTTGAAAGAGGCGATAAAACACTTTCGAATAGAAAAATGTGTTGTAGATGCCTACAATCAATTTGGAAAAGCGTATCTTAATATTGGAGCATACAAATGGGCTGAAGAAAAGTTTGACCACTCGCTCAAGCTTGACCCGCATAATGTTATTGCTGAAAATGGGATTATTTATCTGATGATTAAGAATGGTGACCCTTATAAGGCTGAAAGAAGGCTAAAAAGACTGATTAGAAGGCATACAGGCTGCCTGCCGGCATGGATTAATCTGGCAAGAGTTCTTCTTGAGACAAATCGACCCAAGGGAGCAGTTGAGATTCTCAACTACTGCATTAAAATTGATAAAAATAATATAGATGCACTTGGGCTTTATATTCAGGCATTGGTCAGGGTTAAGGATTATTCAAAGGCATTGAACATTCATAAGGTTATAACCAGAAATACCCGCGGCAAGGTAGTTTGTTCCCCCATAGCTTTAACCGAGGTAGGGATATATTACATGGAAAATGGCAGGTCAGATATAGCAGCAGAGCTGTTTAAGGAGATTATTGCTCATTATCCTGAACAGGCAGAGGCAAGATACCATTTTGCTCAAATCTTAGATGCAAAAAAGAATTGGAAGGCAGCCATTAATCATCTCAAGATAGCAGCCATGAATGCCCCTGATATGGATAAGGCACATAATCTGGCAGGTGAAATATATGAAAGAAAGGGGTTGTATGATAAGGCGTTGTCAAAATTTCAACGGGCAATAGCTGTTAATCCAAAGAATGCAACTGCTCAGTATCATCTGGCAGCCATATACTTTTATCAGTTGAAAAATCAGGAAAAGGCACTTGAGCACTATCTTGAGGCAAGAAGGTATGGAATAGATACAGATGAGATGAGATACAATATGGGGGTATGTAATTATAATCTTGGTCGATATTCTGATGCTGTTTGCGAATGGGAAAAGGTCTTGAGCAAGTTAAAGGATTTTGTAGTTGAGTCTAATATTGCTCAGTCAGAGATCGTACTGCATCAGACAGCAATGGTTGTTTCTAAATGTGAGGCTGCGGTAAAAGAACACAAAAATGCTATTATGAAAGGGGTAAAAGAAGAGGAAAAGAAAGAAAGATACCTTGCCTTGAGCAAATATACAAATAATCTATCAGTTTTATCCGAGATACGGGGCAAGAATATCTCAGGAGAATATTGGCAGGCACTTGAATATGCGGCACAGGGCGGCGGAGAATGCTCGGCTGCGTATCATAATATGGAGAGAAAACTAAGAAGGGTTAATTTAACATCTGTAAAAGAAGGGCTTTGTGAAATAGATGAGGAGTACGGATATGAAATAAAAGTTAAAGAGAAAAAGAGGCTGGAGGTTGAAGCCATAAAGGAATTGGTTGTAAAAAGGGAGCGAAAAGAACAGGAGAAAGAATATAAGGCTTGGCAATATGAGGCACAGCATCCAAAGAAAGCGAAACACGGCGAAGGCGGCGGTGAGGGTGGCAGCAAGGGTGGTGGACACTAAAATTGAGCTGTATATATGCAATCCGATAAATAACTTGACATATCAGCAGTAACAATTTCACGCAAAGAACGCAAAGTAAAAAAAATCGCAAAGAGCCGCAGAGAAATGATTACTAAATTAAAAAGACGATAATTCATAATCCTTTGCGTTCTTTGCGTAAAATCTTTGCGTTCTTTGCGTGAAAAGATATGTCAACTTAATTAATGGTTTGCATATATTTGACCTGCACAATCAGAAACAGGGAATAATCCAGGAAATAGGACAGGCTAAAACATGCTTCATGATACAATTACAGCCATATCTACCCCCATGGGCGAGGGCGGTATCGGGATTATTAGATTAAGCGGT
>JAHIZN010000347.1 GCA_018814245.1 bacterium | reverse complement strand
TTCCTATAGATTACACCCTTTGTGGCTCTTTCCCTTTTTGTTGCAATAGCTATTAGCTAACAAGCTCCCAAATCGCTAACTTAAATTGAAGGAAATTATGATTCCGTCTGAAGCAGCACACACCCTTTGTGGCTCTTTCCCTATAGCGAGATTGACACGACAGATTGTGCTACAACAGATTGTAGAGACAGAGGGCAGGCACGGGGGCATTGCTTCTACGGGCAATTATCGTGAACTTGAGTTTTCACACAGTCTGATAACTGATAGATTGCAACTTTCAGCGATTTTTTATTTGACATATGTTGTTATAGCTGGTATAATAATACAAATCGTTCAGGTGTCAGCAATAATTACCTGATCATCAATTTTTTTTTACACTTAACAATTCAAGGGGGCTTTAATAATGCGAAGAAATATACGATGGAATATATCCTTAATCCTGATTGCATCCGGTTTATCTATTTATTATCTCTTGCCAACGATTCAATGGTGCAGTATGCCTCAATCAGAAAGGGATGTGGTATCTGCGTGGAATACCCTGTCAAAATCTGCAAATGACAGACTGTCCGAGATTAGTGTACTCTCAAAGGAAAAGAAGAAAAAGATGTTAGCCTTGAGTCAGCTTACAGATGAGGAAAGGAAGACATCACCTTTATGGCTGTCTATGTCCAAGTCAGAACAAAAGGATATTGAGCCATGGTGTAAGCTGCCCATAGAGGACAGGGATGTGCTGAAAAAATGGGCAACAGTCTCTATTGAAGAGAGAGCAAAACTAACGAAAAAGACAAAAATTTTAAATAAAACAATAAAGCTTGGGCTGGACTTAAGAGGCGGTATGCATCTTGTTCTGGAGGTTGAAACACCAAAACTGACTGAGAAGGATAAAGAAAATAAAGAGAAAAATAAGAAAAATGTTGTTGACCAGGCACTGGAGGTCATTCGCAACCGAGTGGATAAGTTTGGTGTTTCTGAGCCAGTAATTCAACGCCAGGGTGAAAACAGGATTGTAGTGGAGTTACCCGGCTTAAAAGACCCGCAAAGAGCCTTTGAGCTTATTGGCAAGACGGCATTGCTTGAATTCAGGCTGGTAGATGATGCGAGGCTGGAAGCAGCTAAGGATGGGGATATTCCTGATGGTTATGAAATACTCTATGACGATGAAAATAATCAGTTTCTGGTAAAAAAAGAGCCTGAGGTAACTGGAGAGTATCTGACAGATGCTTATGTTGACAGCAGTCAAGGCGAGAGCGGTATGACTCGCCGAATGGTTGTAGCAATACAATTTGATAAGATTGGTGCCAGAAAGTTTGCCCGTGCAACTGGTGGGCATGTTGGTGAGAAGCTGGCTATTGTGCTGGATGGAAGGGTAAGGTCAGCTCCAGTGATACGGACAAAGATAGATGGTGGAAATGCTATTGTTGAGGGTAATTTTAGCCTTCAAGAGGCAAAGGATCTGGCAATTGTCTTGCGAGCAGGTGCTTTACCTGCCCCAATCAAGATAATTGAAAATAGGATGGTTGGTCCATCACTTGGAAGGGATTCTATTGATAAGGGTCTGATTGCCTCCATATTAGGACTTATTCTGGTTATTCTCTTCATGGCTGTTTACTATAAACTTTCAGGGGTCATAGCTGATGTTGGCTTGATGGGTAACATCCTGATGATGATGGGTGCCATGGTAGCTGTTTCAGGGACACTTACCATTCCGGGTATTGCCGGTATCATACTGACCATTGGTATGTCGGTTGATTCAAATGTGCTTATCTTTGAACGAATAAGAGAAGAATTGCGAACAGGAAAGACTATTAAGGCAGCAATTGATGCCGGGTATAAAAAGGCATTCTGGACCGTGTTTGACTCACATGTTACTACACTAATTGTTGCTCTGATCTTGTTTTCTTTTGGTACGGGTCCGATTAAGGGGTTTGCAGTAACACTTTCTATTGGTATTATTATCAGTTTGTTTACGGCTTTGGTTATCACCAGGGTAATCTTTGATTTGCGGAAGGAATACGCAACACTGAGTATTTAGTAGGGGCAGACCTATGTGTCTGCCCAATATCCTGTGCCTGCCCATTTTGGATGGGAGCAGATTCCAAGACTGTGGCAGCACAACGCAATCGATTGATATAGCGGCAGATTATTACAAGGAAGGAGATAAAAGAAAATGATGGAATTAATTAAAAATTCAAAGATAGACTTTGTGGGCAAGAGGTATGTGGCGTTTGTTATTTCAGGCATTTTGAGCCTGTTGGGGGTAATTGCCATTATCCAGATAGGGCTTGGTCATGCCAATCTTGGGGTTGATTTTGCCGGGGGTACTTTAGTAGAAATAAAGTTTGACAAGCCTGTAGACATGGCTGAGATTCGAGGAATATTGTCTGCTAAGGACATGGCTGATGTTGAGCTTCAGGAGATTGGAGAGCCGGGACGCATACTTATCCGAACAAGAAAGTCAGATATAGGGAATTTAACCACAAAGATAAGTGATGTATTTAAGGAAAGGTTTGGTACAAAAAATCTCTTCAGGATAGAACGCACCGAAGAGGTGGGTCCAAAGATTGGGGCAGAGTTAAAAGGCAAGGCATTGGGAGCAGTTTTCTGGGCAATTATTGCACTCATGCTTTATATTACCGTTCGTTTCAGACAGCCCAGGTTTGGGGTAGGTGCTGCTGTGGCTACAGCTCATGATGTCTTGGCTGTAACCGGTATATACTGGATATGCAATCGAGAGATTAATCTTCTGCTCATTACCGCCCTGCTGACCCTTGCGGGTTATTCTTTAACAGATACTGTGGTTATCTTTGACCGTATCAGGGAAAACCTGAGACTCCGTCGCAAGGAAGCCTATGAGATAATCGTTAACTCAAGTATAAACGAGGTCTTAAGCAGAACCATTGTTACATCCTTAACTGTTCTTATTGTTTTGGCTGCCCTTCTTATCAAGGGTTCACAGATTACCTTTGATTTTTGCTGGATATTGATCTTTGGGGTGGTTATTGGCACATATTCCTCTATATTTGTTGCCAGCCCTATTTTGATTGAATGGGATAAGTTGATGACAAAAAAGATTGGTGTAGTCAAAAAGACTTAGTAGAGACAGGTCTCAGACCTGTCTCTACACAATCGGGATAGGGTGATTGATGGATATACTTGCCTCGGATGTAGACAAAATAATAAATCAGTTACTCTCTTATGCCCCATCTGCAGATATAGAGTTAATAAAAAAGGCTTATCAAGTGGCAAGCCTTGCCCATCAGGATCAGAAGAGGCTTTCCGGCGAACCATTCATTATTCATCCCCTTGAGGCAGCAAGCATTCTGACAGAATTTAAGATGGATGTAGTAACCATCGCTGCTGCCATTCTTCATGATGTTGTAGAAGATACCACCGTTACCATCTCAAATATAAAAGAACAATTTGGTGATGAGATTGCCCTTTTGGTAGAGGGTGTCTCTAAGATTGCCTGGGTTCATCAGCATAGCAAGCATGAGGATAAGGCTGAAAACCTGCGTAAGATGTTGATTGCCACGGCTAAGGATATCAGGGTAATTCTTATAAAATTGGCTGACCGCTTGCACAATATGCGGACATTAAGCCATCTCTCCCCTGATGCTCAAAAACAGACAGCTCTTGAAACATTGGAAATATATGCCCCTTTGGCACATAGGCTTGGAATGGGACGAATTAAATGGGAGTTAGAAGACCTGTCCTTTAGCTATTTACATCCTGACCTGTACCATGAAATAGCCCGAATGGTAGCATCTAAACGAAGAGAAAGGGAATTGTATGCGGAAAAGGTAAGGGAAATCTTAACCGAAGAATTCAATAAAGAGGGAATTGCTGCCGATATTATAAGCAGACCAAAACACTTTTATAGTATTTATCAAAAGATGAACCTAAGGCACAAGTCTTTTGATGAAATCTATGACCTGACTGGAATCAGAATTGTTACTGATAAACAGGTGGATTGTTATAATGCAATGGGTATAGTTCATAATAAATGGCAGTCTATCCCCGGACGAGTTAAGGATTATATCAGTACCCCAAAGTCAAATATGTATCAATCTATTCATACCGCAGTGATTGGTCCTGATGGCAAACCCATGGAGGTACAGATAAGAACTAAAAGCATGGATGTTATTGCGACAGAAGGGATTGCGGCTCATTGGCATTACAAGGAGAAAACAAAGGCTGATGAAAGATATGCCTCAAAATTTGCATGGCTGAAAAGAGTGATTGAATGGCAGCAGGAACTAACTGATCCTAAAGACTTTATGGAAGGGTTAAAACAGGATTTGTTTTCAGATGAGGTATTTATCTTTACCCCCAAGGGACAGATAAAGATCCTGCCTAAAGGGGCTGTCCCGATTGATTATGCCTATAGTATCCATTCAAATATTGGGGATCATTGTTTTGGAGCCAAGATTGGGGGTAGGATGGTACCCCTTGATTACAAATTAGACAATGGGGATATTGTTGAGATAATTACATCAATCAAGGCACATCCTACACAGTCATGGATAAGGATTGTCAGGACACCCAAGGCAAGAAGCAAAATACGAGGCTGGTTAAAAGCCCATGAGGATGAGCAGCAAAAAGAGTCACCGCACAAAGATATTAAGTCAAAACATCAGGAACAACCATCCCAAAAACCAAAGAAGTCGTCTGAAGGTAAGGTAATAATCTCTGGAATTAGTGATATTGCCTTTAATCTGGCTAAGTGCTGCGGTCCCATACCAGGGGATGAAATAGCCGGATATGTAACCAAGGGTGGGATAACCATCCATCGAAAGGATTGCCGCAATCTGGTATCTGTTTCCAATGGACAGTCACGAGTAGTGGATGCTGTCTGGGGTGACGATAAAACAGGTACTTATGAGGCGGGTATCATTGTCAGGGCATTTGATCGAAATAATCTATTAAAAGACATGCTTTCGATTCTTGCAGCAACTAAGATTACAATTAATGAGGCATGGGCAAAGGTAGTAGATAAAGGGATTGCCAAGTGTGGTTTTATTGTTCTTATTCGAGATAAGGAACATCTTGTTGAGATTATGCATATATTGGAACGGGTTAAAGGATCTATTGATGTGTATCGGGGAAGGACATGAACGGGTAAGCAGTTAGCTGCCAGAGGTGCTGCCACTGCCAGCGAAGGATGCAAGGCATTACGGCAGGAATTAACAATTCAACAATTCAGCAATTGTCAATTGTTAAATTGATGGTAACTATTCAGCTATACAAATGTGTAAGATAAGGGGAAATGGGGAAAAGGGAGAATTGGAGAAAAAATCTTAATCTCTTTCTCTGATTCAAAAAACAATTCTTGTAATTTTATCAGTTAATTCTTCTTTTCTCCATT
>JAHIZN010000346.1 GCA_018814245.1 bacterium | reverse complement strand
AGTCAGAATGAGAACACCTGCTATGATAGTTTTCGCAGGAGATATGGGGATATTGAGAGAGAGATAATGGGATTTATAGGCTTACTCTGGAGCTATTCTGAATTCTGACTCCTGAATTCTGTATACCTGAGTAGTTACAAAATTATAAGATTGAAAAATTATTGTCTTGATGTTTCTGTGCAATTAGAAATCACCACAGGGGTATGAATTGTTTTTATTTGCTACGATGAATAATGCCGACCCTTCGGGGTTGAAATTCCTTGTTCCGGCTGCTTTGCTACAATAATATCACTCACTTCGCGAGGTTATTTTCACTGTAGGGGCAACCCCCTGTGGTTGCCCGATATAATGCCTGCCTCTATGGTAATTTCTAATTGCACAGCTCGAAAAACCTCAAGGGTAAGCTCTCGCACAACGGAAACCAATAATGTTGTTCCAGCTCTGCGAATTGTTCCAGTTGCGATTGGCACCGAGCAGCCAATGTGGGTTGAGGTTCCACGAACCGCCGCGCAAAACACGATGACCTGCTTCATCTGAGCCAACAGGATTTTCACTCAATTCCTGTTCATAATTACCATACCAATCGTAGCACCACTCCCACACATTGCCTGCCATGTCCCACACGCCTTCAGGTGTCTTGCCTTGAGGGTAGCTGCCTACGGCTGAGGTCTGTCCAAGTTTGCTATCATTATAATTTGCTCGCTCAGGACCGGGTTCTGGTGTATTGCCCAATGGATATTCTCTGCCCTCAAATCCCCGAGCCGCAAACTCCCACTCGGCTTCGGTGGGTAACCGCATAATTACCCCTTGGTTTAACCCCTGCTTTTTAGCCCATTGCTGCCCGTAAGCGTGAGTCCACCAGCGGCAATAAGCCATAGCTTCATACCAACTAACACCCACCACCGGTGCTAATTGCCTGCCCTTACCAAATTGCTCATCTAACCACAATCTCGGGGCTTTCTCCTTATCCTTGTTAAGCTCTTCCAGAAATTCTCTGCCGTCAAACCTAAACCGGCTCTCCTCATCAAACCAATACTCCTCGTTTTCATAACCACCGCTCTTAATGAATTCGCTAAACTCCTTATTGGTCACCGGATATTTCCCCAGCCAGTAAGGCGATAGCCTGACCGGATGGATGGGTTGTTCATCCTCATCTTTACTGCTGCCAATATTAAACGGTTCTTTTGGCTCAAAATAGACCATCGGGGGGTTGGCAACATCGATGTGTGGTTCGTCCATCAAGCCTAAGGCATCGCCACAGGCAAGGAAGAGTTGGGGCTGGTGGTGGCTCTTATCCCTGAATTGTTGTAGCGACTCTTTTATTTTGTTATGCAGGGTGGAGCGTGGCTGAGACTCTTCAAAATCTGTCAGGCATTGGGCTGATAGGACAATCAACAATTTATCCTTTTGTGATAAAGCGAGTTGATTTATATCCTCAATTAATTCTACACCAACTTCTGAACCGTTATTGCTCAGTCGATTAAAGAACAAACGAATAACTTCCTGCCAGTGGGCAGGATTTTTCAGCATGGCTTGAAGCTGATTCTTTTGTACAGCTTCTCTTTGCCCACTAAGCCAACGAGCAGCTAAATATTCCTGAAAGGTACGATGTGCAAAGACATAGTGGCCGCCGCGAAATGCCAGTAGTCCAATTGATCGGTCGCATTCATCTAAAAGTTTTATAGCCATCTGTTCCATGTCAACAAGAGATTTTTTCTCCGCTGGAATTAAATCGCTCTCCTGAAGTCGCTGACATAGTAACGCGGGGCTTAAAAGCATTTCATCTTTTATTCTTTGATGAGCGTAAAATGCCAGATCACGCAATATCCTGATAATCTGGTTGTTGCTCAATTCTATAATGGGGTTGACTGACGGATATCGAAAAGGAATCCTTTCCATGTCCAGGAGACCGGAGGTAGCCGCTTTTTGTGCCATCAATTGTTCGATGCATTTTTCATATAGTTCCGCGCGATTTTGGGGTAATTTGTTCTCTTTGTAATGGAGGACAGCAATCACTGTTAATAATAATGGATTGGAAGCCAGACGCCCGGCTGCAGAGACAGACTTCAATGCAGACAGAAATTCCTCAGCCCGCTTTTGCCGTTCTTTCTCTGTCTCGTTAGGCAAATTAGCCGCAAAATATTTATGGGCAAACTCCTTAATTTGCGGCTGTTCCAAGTCTAAAATGTGAAAATCTGGTATGCCCAATTTATCTAACAGTTCATTTGTAATTGCCGCGGGCCGACTGGTAAGGGTAATACGCGATTGAGGGAATGATTGAGCTATCTCATGCACAATATCAGCCAGTTTAAGCCGATGGTCGGGATTGGAAATCTCATCCAGTCCATCGAGAAAGAGCCAAACCGGTTGATGACTGATGGCATAGAGCAGTTGCCCGGCATTGAATAATCTGCTACCTTGCCAGAAATTAGCGGCACAGGCTAATAAACAATGAAGTCCATCCATATCAGCTGTCACCATCTTCTCAAAGTCTTCCAGCCTTAAATAGACAGGTAAAGGTATTTCGCCTGTGCTGATATATTCCTTTAGTGCTTGAAAGTTCTTCACGCCCTCAAAACATCTCAGAGCCATATAGCGGCAGACAGTAGATTTACCAGCACCGGCATCACCAATGAACAGATGAAATCGTGCCTTGCCGGGAATCTCTGCCAAAGAACGGGAGTTCACCGCCATATTACTCAATGCCTGAAGAATAGACATCACCTGTTGATGTTTTTCTGGACAACTACCTTTGATTTCGTTAATGATAACACTGGCAAGACGAATATTTTCGGCATTGGCTTCCGTCAGAATCTTGCAGGCAATAGAGTGAAGAAGCTGTTCATCCATCTTCTCAGTAGTTTCAAAGGGTCGATGATTTCTCTCCTGTTCTAAGCGAACCCACTCATCGAGATGCTGAAGCAATCGGGGTAGATTTTTCTGCTGATGGGAGGTAAGTTCCGTGATATTGGCTGATGCCATCAATCTATCAAAGGTTCGCTCCTTCACTTTCAGAGCAACATAAACACTCTGGAGTTCAAGTTTATGCTCAAGCTCCTCACGAGTAGTTCCCAAACGCCCATAATCCAGCTTATCTAACTTGTATGCTGTCCGAAAGACATCCTCCAGTTTTTGCTGGTCTATGGGGGTAGGATCGGGTTCTACTGCTTGGACTGTATGGATTTTAGGCTTTAGCCTTTCAAAGGGTGGCATAATACCAAGCGTTTTGGATATTTCTGTAATTTCTGCTTCTGTGTTATTCAGAGCAAGTTGCAAATGTGAAGGAAAATTGATGCCAAATGTACTTCGTTGTTTTTCCTCAATTTTCCATCTGGACATAAGTATCCCCAGTTTTTCCTCAAGGTGTTCTCGTTTTTCCTGATTCAATTCATCCATACCATCACCTCTTCTTGCCTACGCTCACGGTAAGTGTTCAGGACTTCTCTGTAAAATAATCTATCCAAATAATGTCTTCTATCTCCATATTTTTTTTATTATACCAAATGTCCTCATAAAAAGCAAGTAGTTTTTAAGTGGAGGCTGAAACTCCGACATAAGGACAGCAACCCTCAGCAAGCTGTAACATTTACCCTACCAAAGAGTTAGGAATAATCTCAAAATATCTTCTCAAGGGTTATATGGAGTGCATTTTCTTGGAATACATACAATTATGTTGAGATTGATTATGATGTCGATTATCAGGACAGTCTTT
>JAHIZN010000345.1 GCA_018814245.1 bacterium | reverse complement strand
TATCCCTTATCCCTTATCCCTTATCCCTTATCCCTTATCCCTTATCCCTTATCCCTTATCCCTTATCCCTTATCCCTTATCCCTTATCCCTTATCCCTTATCCCTTATCCCTTATCCCCGTGGGTAAGGATAATCGTTAGCAGTGGATAATCCACCCCTTACCACATCCATCTGAGGGACAACTGACTGATTATGCTGATCCTATCTGTCTTTTTCCCCTTAATATTCGATGATAGGATATTGCAAATCGATGAGCCTCGTTTCTAATGTGTTGAAATAGGTGCAATGCATTAGAATCACCCTGAAGCGGCAAAGGATTAGAAGAATTTGTGGTAAATATGCGGTCAGTCTCGTCTTTTTTTTGTGGTTTAGCTATGGATATTAACGGTATTTCCTGAATCCCAAGCATGGCGAATGCCTTAGATGCTGCATTAAGCTGCCCTCTTCCCCCATCAATCATAACCAAATCAGGCTGTTGCATATTCTCTGTCAATACCCTTTCGTACCTTCTGTTTACTACCTCCCCAATCATGCCGGTATCATCCTGTCCGGCAAATTTTCCTTTTATCCTGAACTTGCGATATTCAGATTTTTCAGGTCTGCCATCGATAAATACTACCATGGACCCAACTGCCATATCACCACTAATATTTGAGATGTCAAACGCCTCAATCCTTGATGGGATTTTTTTTAAGTGGAGCAATGTCTTTATCTCTGAAAGCTCAAGGCTCACACCTTGTTGCTTTAACATAGACTCAGCATTGTGCAGGGCAAGCTCTACCAGACCCTTTTTATATCCTCTTGGGAAAGCGATTATCCGTACCCTTTTTCCTGCTTTTTCAGAAAGCAGTCTATTTATTGCTTCCTGATCCTCTATCCTGCATCCTGTGATTATCTCCTGAGGCATGGCTAATGCACGACAATAATACTGTTTTATGAATGCTGCAGTAGTTTCCGAAAGCTGCTCGCCCTCTGGTACATCCAATATAAAATGCTCTTGTCCTATCATTCTTCCTGATCGTACCAATAAAATTATCCCAATATTTTCCTTCACAGCTATTACATCAATCGAAACAGGTGTATCCATCACCACCCTTTGTCTCTCCATTATCTTCCAGATATCCTTGAGCTGATTCTTAAGTCTGGCAGCTTGCTCAAATCGAAGCAAGGATGCCTCAGCTTTCATCCTTTGAGTCATATCAGCGATAAGATTATCCATCTTCCCTTCCAGAAACAGGCAAACATCTGTGGCTACTCTGAGGTAGCCTTTCTTATCAATCTGATTAGCACAGGGTGCAACGCATCGATTGATGTGATAGTTGAGGCAGGGCTTTTTTGATGGGGATGGATGGATCTTTTGTTTGCAATCCCGAATAGGAAAAATTTCTCGTATCAGTCTCATCGTTCTTCTCATGGCTGAGGTATTGGTGTATGGTCCAAAATATGCTGCACCATCGGACAGTGTTTTTCTGACCACAAGCATTCTTGGATAGTCTTCATTCAGGGTTATCTTGATGTAAGGGTAAGCCTTGTCATCTTTAAGCAATACATTATATTTTGGTCGGTATGTCTTTATCAGGCTGCATTCTAAAATCAAAGCCTCATTCTCTGAAGAGGTAACGATACAATCTATTTTGTCAGCATTCCTTAAAAGCTGTTTTGCCTTCCAGTCATTGGTGACTGAAAAGTATGATCTGACTCGCTTGATTAATGAGGTTGCTTTTCCAACATATAGTACTGTTCCATTTATATCCTTAAATAAATATACTCCTGTAGTATCAGGCAAGAGGGATAAAGAAGAAAGTAAACTTTGAGTGGGAATATCTTTCATGTCATTTGCCTTGATTTTATGGTTGGAGTTTAGGCTTTAGCCTTTCACTGCTTAAGCTTTCAGCTGAACGCTTAAGGGATATTATATCCTAAACGACTGCAATAGTCAATCATCTTTTTGCTGCCTACTGTCGATTTTTTTATTGCAATCTACAAGATATATGATATAATTATTGTAGAGACGCAAAATTTTGCGTCTCTACAAAGGATGTGCTATCTTGAATCTTAAGGCTAATATTGCTCAGATAAAACAAAGGATTAATCAGGCACTCAAGGCTTCAGATAAGGGACAGGATGGTGTTACCCTGGTTGCAGTAACAAAGTTTGTGGATATGGATACTATCAAGGCTGTTATATCAGAAGGTGTAGAGAATATTGGTGAAAATCGTATTCAGGATGCAAAAATAAAGTATTCGGAGATTGGCAATATAGTGAAGTGGCATATGATTGGTCATCTTCAACAAAATAAGGCAAGGGATGCGGTAAGGATGTTTGAGCTTATCCATTCAGTTGACAGCCTTTATTTGGCAAAGGTGATTAATGAAGAGGCATACCGACAAAATAAGATACAGGATGTGCTTATTCAGGTAAATACATCAGGAGAAAAGACAAAGTATGGGTTGAGCTTAGCTGAGGCAAATGCTTTATTTAGAAGGGTGGATGAATTTTCATATCTGAATATAAAAGGCTTGATGACCATTGGTCCACTGTCAGATGAGTCAGCCCAGACGACAGGGGTGCTGCCTATTCGCAGCTGTTTTCAACAGCTCTTTCAGTTGTACCATAACCTGAAGACAGATGGGTTTCCTCTTCAATACCTTTCCATGGGCATGAGTGATGATTTTGAACTGGCTATTTCAGAGGGATCAAACATGGTGAGGATTGGACAGGCGATATTTGGGGTCTGAAGAAACGAGGCAGAATCTTGAATCGCGGATTGCGATTCTCGAATCGCGAATCTCGAATTGCGAATCGCGAATCTGCAGAAACGGGGTAGAATCTTGAATCTCGAATTGCGATTCTCGAATTGCAATTCACGAAATTATGTTCATGGAGGTTTGTAATGACATTTCCTAAGAAACTGGCATTTATCGGTGCTGGAAATATGACCGAGGCATTGATTCAAGGGATATTAAAGGCATCATTGCTAAAAGCGGATGAAATAATTGCCTCTGATGTAAGTCAGGAAAGGGCAGCCTATATTCAACAAAAGACAGGGGTTACTGTCTTACTTGAAAATACTCAGGCAGTTAAGCAGGCTGAAACAATTATCCTTGCTGTTAAACCTCAGGCAATGGAGGGTGTACTCATGGAGTTGGCAGAAATACTCTCTTCTGATCAGTTGGTTATATCTATTGCTGCCGGGATAAGCACAGAGATGATTGAGAATAATCTTGAGTTTTTGTCCATTTTACCCTCAGGTGTTGAGACAAAGTTGCCGGTTGTCAGGGTTATGCCCAATACCCCTGCCTTGGTTGGGTGTTCTGCTACAGCCATCTGTAAAGGCAGCTATGCCAGTGATGAACACCTGAAATGGGTTATAAAAATCTTTGAGGCTGTTGGGTATGTGGTTGTTATTGATGAGAAACTGATGGATGTGGTTACTGCACTTTCAGGCTCTGGTCCTGCATATATCTTTACCATCATTGAAAGTCTTATTGATGCCGGGGTCGAATTGGGTCTCTCAAGGGATATTGCCACAGGACTTACTGTCCAGACCGTAAAGGGTGCGGCAAGGATGATGGAAGAAACAAGGGAACATCCGGCTATCCTTAAGAATAGGGTAACATCACCTGGTGGGACAACCGCTGCAGGGCTGCATGCCTTAGAAAAAAATGGACTTCGCGGAGCAATGATTGAGGCAGTCATTGCCGCAAAAAATCGAGCAAAGGAGCTATAGTTAATATGTTTGTATTTGGTGAATTACTATGCAGTATTGCCATGCTGATGAGTATGATATTTAAGATGGTTTATTTTATTTTAGTGGTAAGGATGCTGCTTTCATGGGTAAATCCAGACCCATATAATCAGATAGTGCAAGCTATTTATCGTATTACCGAGCCAATCCTTGCTCCGTTTCGCCGTATTATCCCACCAATGGGCATGATAGATATATCACCCATTGTGGTGTTTCTTTTATTGTCATTTATCGAGAAATTTGTGGTTGGAATATTGCTTCAGTTGAGCTCTCGAATGGGGTAAATAGGTGAGGACAATACATTTGACCATAAAACTGACACCAAATACCTCAAAGAACGAGATTGTTGGCTGGAAGAGTGAATATATACAGATACGCGTTCAAAGCCCGCCGATTGACAACAAGGCGAACAAGGCATTGATAAATCTTATAGCCAAGGAACTGGGGGTGAAAAAGGCACAGGTAGTAATAACGGCAGGTCAGACCTCACGGCTGAAAAGGGTGCAGGTTCAGGTGGAGGATGAGAAGATGTTGCCTGAGTGGGTATTGTAAGGGAAAAAGGGGAAAGTGGAGAAGTGGGGGAAAAATATGCCATTACAATACACTTAAGAATTCTTCTCGTAATTCTCCCTTTTCTCCATTTTTCCTTCTTTTTACACATTTTCCGGTGGTGTCTGAATTAGTGTCGTGTCAACCTTAATTTGACGCATAACCATTCACAGGCACATCCCTGCCAGAGGTGCTCTCCTCTTGTGATCGCTTATTAGGGCAGGGACAAGCCCTGCAGCTACGATGTGATCGATTGTTGTGTGTGGGATCTTTGTAGCTGCGACCCTTGTGGTCGCTTATTAACTTATAAATGAGGAATGTTTTTCCTATCCACCAAGAGTTAGCTATTTACAGACACTACCCATTTTCCTAATAGTAACTAACCAATTACAATATTTCTAAAAAAAACACTTGAAATTTGGACAAAATTCTGTTAAAATAATATAAATGTTAGATAGAGACACAAAATTTTGCGTCTCTACCATTATTGGGAGGGGGATAAAAATAAGGAGGAAAAGAATGAACTATTATTCCCATCCTGTTAAGCAAGGGGGAAGTTACCGTTCGTATCGGTCAAAGGCAAAAAAGAAACAATTTATTGGACGAGGTATATTAGTTGTAATATTTATTTCTCTGGTTTTCCTGGGAGCCAATAAGGCATGTACTCCGCCAGAGGATGCTACGGCAAAGTATAAGAAAAATTTAGAAAATGATCCGACAAGCGTAGAGGCGTATCTTGCCCTTGGTAAGTCGTTTGCCTCTAAGGCAATTGCAAGTGAATATCCTGAAGAAAAAGAAAAGTTTTTCCAGGAGGCTATTGGTTTTTTCCAGAGAGCAATTATCCTGGATAAGGATAAAAAACTAATTCCTGAGACTCATTATCAATTGGGTCTGACTTATTTTAAGATGAGCAGGTTAAATCTGAAAAAGGCATATTATCGTGAGGCTGAAGAAGAGCTTAACATAGCTATTAATGAGGGGGCTAAGTATTCGGATATTCATTTGTATTTGGGCCACCTTTATTTTAGAAAAAATGCCTTTGATAATGCCATAGAAGAGTATAAAAAGGCAAGGGAACTTAATCCTAATGATATTTCAGCATGGTATAATCTTGGCTGGACATATAAGATAAAGGGGCTTTACCATGAATCAATAAATGCCTTTCAGGAGGTGTTAAGTGTCAGAGGGTTGGATGATGAGTTTAAGGTAAAAGTATATGCTATTCTGGGAGAAATTTATTTATCTAAAAATGAGTTGAATTATGCTCAAAATGAATATAAGAAAATATTAAAGCTGGATCGTAATTCTGTAGAAGCACATTATCAGCTTGGTTGTATCTATAAAAAACAGGAAAATCTAAGGGATGCAGAAAAGGAATGGCGAAGAGTCTTGAGGCTTTCACCAAATCATGTGGAAGCAAGGAATGAGTTGACACGGTTGAACAGTTGATGGGAAGCGTTTTATAATCGCGAATCTCGAATTGCGAATTGCGAATCTGAAGGAATAGAACAGAATCGCGAATCTCGAATTGCGAATTGTGAATTTGAAGAAATGGAACAGAATTTCGAATTGCGAATTGCGAATTGCGAATCTGAAGAAACGGAGTAGAATCCTGAATTGCGGATTGTGAATCTGTTCCATTTCTTTTTGCAGATTCGCGATTCAAGATTCGCGATTCGCAATTCATCTCTGTTCCCTTACTTCAGAATCGCGATTCGCAATTCGCGATTCGCGATTCGAGGATTCGAGATTCGAGAAATTACAAGGAGGAAAAGATGTTATTTGGTTCTATCATTGGTCTTTTTTCAAACGATATTGGAATTGATCTGGGAACAGCCAATACACTTGTTCATGTGAGAGGAGAGGGGATTGTTTTGAGTGAACCGTCAGTGGTGGCTATCCAGAAGGATACCAGGGCAGTATTGGCTGTTGGAGAGGAAGCCAAAAGGATGCTTGGCAGAACACCAGGGGATATAGTGGCTATCAGACCACTTAAAGATGGGGTTATTGCTGATTTTGAGATTACAGAGCGGATGATCAGGCATTTTATTACCAAGGTACATAATCGAAGGGCATTGGTCAGACCACGAATTGTTATCGGTGTTCCCTCAGGGATTACAGAGGTAGAAAGAAGAGCGGTTCGGGAGGCAGCTGAACAGGCTGGTGCCAGAGAGGTCTATCTTATTGAAGAACCAATGGCAGCGGCAATTGGAGCAAATATCTGCGTTCATGAACCAGCTGGAAATTTGATTATTGATGTTGGCGGCGGGACAACAGAGGTAGCTGTCATATCACTGGGTGGTCTTGTCGTGAGCAAGTCTATCAGAATTGCCGGTAATGAGATGGATGAGGCTCTTGTTCAATATATTAAGAAAACACACAGCCTCTTGATTGGAGAACGAACCGCTGAAGAGGTAAAGATTAAAATAGGTTCAGCATATCCGCTTCCTGAAGAGCAATCCATGGAGGTTAAGGGACGGGATACCATGACTGGATTGCCAAGAACATTAAAGATTACATCAGAAGAGATTCGTGAGGCATTAAAAGAGCCTATCAGCTTTATTGTTGAAATTGTTAAAACTGCACTGGAAGAAACACCGCCTGAATTGGCTTCAGATATTGTTGACAGGGGTATTGTTATGGCTGGTGGTGGAGCATTATTAAGAGAATTAGACAGGCTTATCTCTCAAGAAACAAGACTTCCTGTGGTCATAGCAGATGATCCGCTTAGATGTGTAGTCATTGGGACTGGAAAGTATCTGGATGAATTGAAACATTTCCAGTTGGCTCGTAAAAGGGGAGGATATAATTGGTCAGGTTCTTTTGGAAACATGGGAGAGAAAACATAATCATTCTTTTGTTGTTCATTTCTGTTGTCTTGATGATTACTCATACCTCTTTTTCTGTCAATTGCCTGAAAAATGGTATTGCCAATGTCTTGCTTCCATTTCAGATGTTTGCAAGTGGGGTAAAATTTTCTGCAAGGGATTTTTTTCTCAGCATTCAGGAACTCAGGGATGTGAAATTAGAGAATAAACGGCTAAGAGATACTATCCGCATGGTCAATGCAAAAAAACAAAGATACCAAGAAGCCATCCACGAGAATCAGCGGTTAAAAAGCTTATTAAATTATAAAGAGCAACTTCCTTATGAAAGTATTGTGGCTCGTGTTATATCTTATGACCCGAGCAATTGGGAAAATACTATTATGATTGATAAGGGGAAAAAGGATGGCATTTATCGCTTAGCTCCTGTAGTAGCTTATCAAAATGGAAGGGAAGGGCTTGTTGGAAGGGTGTTGGATGTAAATACCAATTCCTCATCTGTGCTTTTGCTTTATGACCAGAATAGCATGATTGGTGGCGAAATATTGAGAACTCAATATAAGGGGATTATAGAGGGTGATAATCGTCGATATTGCGATCTTAAATACCTTCCTTATGATGCTGATGTGAAGAAAAGGGATATTATTATCACCTCAGGGGATGGAGGCATCTTTCCTAAAGGGTTGTTTGTAGGGTTCGTGGTTGATGTTGGTCGTAAGGAAAGGGGATTGTTCAGGGATGTAACTGTTTTACCATTTGCTAAGTTTTCAAAATTGGAAGAAATTATGGTCATTATCAAGAAGGATGTTACCATAGTACCAGAAAAGGCTGTGAGGATAAAAAATCAGCCTGCAAGTATCATTATTCCAAAAAAGGCAGTGATAGGAACAGTAACTGAGTAGCACAAGCTTCCAGCTTGTATACAGGCTGGAAGCTTGTGCTTACGCTAACGATCACGGAGGATTTATATGTATTGGGTAAGCTGGATAGGAATCATACTCTTATGTCTGGTGTTACAGACGACAATATTTGGTAATTTTTTGTGTATTGGAGGGATAAAGCCTGATCTTTTACTTATCGTCATTGTCTTTTTTGCCTTCAGAAGAGAACAACTTCAGAGCGGAATCTTTGGCTTTATTTGTGGTATTGCTGAGGATAGTTTGTCCGGGGGCATGTTAGGGATGAATGCATTTGTCAAGACCATAATTGGTATGGTCACCTCTATTATTAAACAAACCTATGCAGAAAAATTTATCTCTATCATGCTCTCCATCTTTTTATTTACCATTGTTCAAGAAGTTTTGATGCTTATTCTTAAATCTATCTTTGCAACCGTTGTCCCTGACCTTTTGATTGTGGTAAAAACTATTTTTATTGAATCCATTTATAATATGATGTTGGGAGGGGTATTATTTTTGTTATTCAATAAGATTAAGAGGTAGGCACGCGAAGACGCGGAGGTCGCGGAGACGGGAGGGGCAGCATTCTTGTTGTTCAATAAGATTAAGAGATAGGGTAACTATTCAGGCATACAGAATTCAGGAGTCAGAATACAGAATGAAGACGGCGACCACAAGGAGGTAGTACCTCTGGCAGGTCGCAGCTACAAGTTTCCCACGAATAGCTGTAGCTGCAGGGCTTGTCCCTGCCATAACCATTCCTATGCCTGAATAGTTACGAGATAGGGAGTTTAAGAAGTTACGGAGTGAGATTATGATACAGCAACAGCAATCTGATACGGAAATAGGCTTTCTTAAACAACGATTAATGACCATTGCGATGATGGTCCTGCTGCTGTTTGGTATCTTAATGCTTAGAATTGGCTATCTTCAGATAATAAAGGGTGGATACTTTCGTAATATTTCAGAAAACAATCGAATAAGATTAATCCCAATAACTGCATCCAGAGGAATGATTTTTGACAGAAATGGGGAGATATTAGCCATAGATGAGCCTTCCTTTGACATCTCTATTATTCAATTGGGGTTACACAAGGATGATATTGAACAATCCCTGCTAAACTTGAGCAGATTGTTGGATATTGACATAGAAAAAGCAAGAAATAATATAAAAAAGAAACATAATAGGCCATTCGAGCCAGCAGTGATTGTCTCTGATGTGGACAGGATTACTCTGGCAAAGGTGGCAGAAAGGACACCTAATTTACCCGGTGTAATTATTCAGGTAACACCAAAACGCAATTATCTTTATGGGGAATTGTGTGCTCATGTGTTGGGCTATCTTGGTGAGATCAACCAGAAAGAGCTAAGGGTACGGAAGAATTATAAGAGCGGTGAATGGATTGGAAAGTCAGGGATTGAGAGTGTGTATGACAGCTATCTTAAGGGTACAAACGGGGGAAAGCAAATAGAGGTAGATGTTCGGGGCAGGCAATTGCAGGTGCTGGGCATGAAAGAACCTATGCCCGGTAATAATCTGTTCTTGAGTATTGATCTAAAGATGCAGCAGATAGCCTATGATGCCCTTGAGAATAATTGCGGGGCAGTAGTGGTTGTAAACCCACAGAATGGAGAGCTGTTAGCCTGTGTCAGCAAGCCGAGTTTTGATACAAATATGTTTTTGCATCGGATGAGTGGCAGCCAGGCAGCAGCCTTATTTGCTGACCCAAGACATCCACTGCTGAATCGAACTATTCAAGCTCAATATTCACCAGGATCAGTTTTTAAGATAGTTGTGGCTACTGCTGCCTTAGAGAATAATGTTATCTGCACTGAAGATACCATTGAGTGCAGCGGAGTATATGAAATAGGCAAACAGAAGTTTACTTGTTTTCAAAGGGAACGGCATGGAGTTATAGGATTTATAAATGCTATAACCCTGTCCTGTAATGTCTATTTTTACCAGCTTGGCTACAAGCTTGGGGTGAGTAGGATAAACGAGTTTGCTAAAAAGTTTGGTTTTGGAAAGCCGACCGGGATTGATTTGCTAAGTGAAAAAACAGGGCTCATTCCAACACCTGCATGGAAGAAAAGGATATTTGAAACAGATTGGTATACTGGTGATACCATTAATTTAAGTATTGGTCAGGGGTATGCCCTGGTTACACCCCTTCAGATGGCTAATTTATTGGCTATTGTTGCTAATGGCGGACGAGTATATCGTCCACACTTAGCAATAAAGATGGTTAGCTCATCTGGAAAGATTGTGAATTTCAACCCGGATATTCTGGATATTGTTCCTATCTCAGCCAAAACCAAGGATATATTGCATGCCTCGCTTGAGAGTGCTGTCTTACGAGGTACCGGACAGAAGGCAATGATCTGGGATATGAGGGTTGCAGGAAAAACAGGTACGGCTCAAAATCCACAGGGTGATGACCATGCATGGTTTGTTTGCTTTGCTCCGGTTGAGGATCCAAGGGTAGCCATTGCTGTTATCGTTGAACATGGGGGGAAGGGTGGAGCGATTTCAGCACCTATTGCCAGAAAAATTCTCCAATATATAAAGATTTCATCCATGCGGGACAAAGAAAGCGTGAACACGCAAACAACGAAAACGGAAATAAAGCCAGATGCAGCACAAGATGTGATGCAAGGAACAGCTTCAGATGTGCCGCAAGCAGAGAAGAATCCGGCAGAGAAGGCAAATAGCAGCAAGACATGAAGCATGGAACATGAGACTTCAGGGGACGGCAATTCTGGAGTGAATTTGCAGTTTGTTGAAGATGGGTGATTAAGGTAATCGTAATTGCTCGATAACCTGTGGATTTTGCAAGCTGCAATTAACAATAGATGAACGATTACAAGGGAAAGAACCACAAAGGGTGTAACTCCTTAGGGAAAATAATTGCGAACAATAACGATAACAAGGTAACCACAAATGAGAAGATCTTGATAATGGTTTATTTCTTAGAATTTACACCCTTTGTGGTTCTTTCTCTGTATCTGTATTCTTGCTGCCTGAATAGTTACTGTTGCTTTCAACCTCCTGCGAAT
>JAHIZN010000344.1 GCA_018814245.1 bacterium | reverse complement strand
CAGAGAAAGAACCACAAAGGGTGTAAATTCTAAGAAATAAACCATTATCAGGCTCTTCTCATTTGCAATTACCTTGCTATCGTTATTGTTCGCAATTATTTTCCCTAAGGAGTTTACACCCTTTGTGGTTCTTTCCCTTTTTCGCTCGCAATTGTGAAAGTAAGCTCACGATGGCAATCTTCGTAGCTTGCAAAACCCACAGGTTGTTGAGCAGTTACTAATCTTTCAACATTTTTTCAGAGATCTGCAATGAGTAGTACACCATGACATTAATTCCTGATACTCGATGTTCAAGTTTTTTGAAAAATTAATGGTTACCATGGAGGCACAAAGATAAGATTCCTGCAGGAGTTTACCCCTGTGAATGCAGAGCCTGCCCCTGCGAATGCAGGGGGGTAGGAATGACAGAAGAATTTCAAACTGTCATTCCTGCGAATGCAGGAATCTCCCTATCAAGCTATCAAAAATTAATGTCATGGTGTAGTAGATATCTCGTTTCTAATCGTTACTTAGGTGCGATTTACTGACTGTTGCCCTTCTCCCTTCTCAATCTTTCCAAATAAATCATCAACACTGAAATATCTGACACTCGAACCCCTGATATTCTTGAAGCCTGACCAAGTGAAACAGGTCGTATCATGGAGAGTTTTTCCCTTGTTTCACGAGATAGTGCAATGACAGAAGAGTAATCAAAATCCGCCGGAATCAGCCAGTTTTCCATTCGCTTGAAATCCTCGATATGGGACAGCTGTCTCTTTATATACCCCTCATATTTTATCTCTATCTCTACCCCTTCCTTTATTTCCGGTGATAATTGAGGCAGCACCTCTGACACTTGTTCCGGGGAGGTAGCACCTCTGGCAGAGGCAGCACCCCTCTCGCATAGAAACCCCTCAATATCAGCATATGTTATTCCCGGATGTCGCAAAATCTGAGCAAGAGAGCAGGTGTCTTTTAATTCCCCCAATTTTTCTTCCAATTGACTCCCCTGTAGTAACAGGTGATCACTACCCTTCCTACCCTTGCCCGGCGTAACCATGGTGTGTTCTAATCGTTCCCTCTCCTTTGCTATCAAAGTCCTTTTCTTCAACAGCCCCTGATATTGTTCTTCTGGTATCAATCCAAATTTGTATCCATATTCCATAAGCCTTTGATCCGCATTATCATGCCGCAGAAGCAATCTATACTCTGCCCTTGAAGTAAACATTCTATACGGCTCTTTTGTTCCCTTTGTAACAAGGTCATCTATCAATACACCGATATAGCTTTGAGACCTTTTAAGAATAAATGCCTCCTGTCCCCTGATTTTTAAGACAGCATTTATTCCAGCCATAATCCCTTGTCCCGCAGCCTCTTCGTATCCAGAGGTACCATTTATTTGTCCGGCCGTGTACAGCCCTTCAATCAACTTTGTTTCAAGGGTAGGCTTAAGCTGAGTTGTGAAAACAAAATCATACTCGATAGCGTATCCAGCCTTAAGTATTTTAACCCCTTCCAGACCAGGAATAGTTTGCAGCATTTTCAGTTGAACGGCTTCAGGCAGACTGGTAGAAAGCCCATTCAAATAAAGCTCATCTGTATCATACCCTTCTGGCTCAATAAATACCTGATGGCTCGTTTTTTCTGAAAACTTAACAATCTTATCCTCGATTGAGGGGCAGTATCTTACCCCTGTTCCCTGAATCTTTCCGCCATAAAGCGGAGATAATCCAAGATTATCCCGGATTATCTTATGGGTTGCCGAGGTAGTATTGGTAATATAGCAAGGAAGCTGTTCTCTTTCTATCTTTCTGGTAGAAAAGGAAAATGGTATTGGTTTTATATCCCCATCTTGAACCTGAAGCATGGAAAAATCAACAGTTTTTTTATCTATCCTGGGGCTGGTGCCTGTTTTTAACCTCCCCATGGATAATCCCAATTTTTTAAGTGAATCTGACAACCCCACTGAGGCAAGCTCTCCAACCCTGCCGCCGGAAAAAGAAGCATCCCCTACGAAAATCAACCCATTCAAAAATGTACCGGTAGTAATAATCAGAGCTTTGGTTTTTATATATTGGCTTGAGCAGACACAGGGGTCTGCCCCTACAGAAGGATTATCTTTGGCAGGGGTGCTTTTTTCTGGTGTTTTTATGCCTCCTTGGCTTGGGCAGACACATAGGTCTGCCCCTACTGGTTGTGTTTTTATACCAACAATTCTTGATCTTGCCAGAGGTGATACCCCTGCCAGAGATGCTCCCTCTGCCAGAGGGGCTGCCTCTTCAACTAATATTTCCTCAACCATTGCCTGTTTTATGTCCAAATTCTCCTGCGATTCCACCGCATATTTAGCTGCAAGCTGGTATTGCTTTCTATCTGCCTGTGCCCTGAGGGATCTAACCGACGGCCCCTTTTTGGTATTAAGCATTCTAAACTGAATACCAGCCTTATCAGTAATCTTAGCCATTTCACCGCCAAGGCTGTCTATCTCTCTGACTATCTGACCCTTAGCCAGCCCGCCTATTGCCGGATTACAGGACATTTGCCCAATAGTATCAATATTCATGGTTAACAAAAGGGTTTTCATCCCCATCCTTGCAGCTACTAAAGCTGCCTCACACCCAGCATGTCCCCCTCCAACAACAATTATATCATACATCTAATAATCTTATCCCTTTATATAGCTATCATTTGTCACTCAATGTTCAAGTTTTTGAAAAATTAACATTTACCATGGAGACACAAAGACGAGATTCCTGCATTCGCAGGAATGACAAATTGACAGGCAGCCTGTGTTCAAAATCCTACTCTTCTTCAAATAATGCTTCAACAAACTCAATCGGATTAAACTCACCAATATCCTCCAATCCCTCACCAATCCCGATAATTTTCACTGGTACATTCAATTTATCAGCAATAGATATAACAATACCGCCCTTAGCCGTGCCATCCAACTTAGTTAGGACAATCCCGGATATTCCTACGGTTTCTAAAAAGCTTTGAGCCTGAATAAGCCCATTTTGTCCAGAGACTGCATCAAGAACCAATAATACCTCATGAGGTGCACCGGGTATCTTCTTTTCACATATTCCGCGAATCTTTTTCATCTCATGAATAAGGTGCTGTTTGGTATGGAGACGGCCGGCTGTATCAATCAAAACCACATCTATGTTTCGGGCAATGGCTGCATCAATGGCATCATAGACTACTGCACCAGGGTCTGCTCCCTCTTGTTGCTTTAATACTTCCACTCCACATCTTCTTGCCCATTCCTCAAGCTGTGGGATAGCTGCTGCACGATATGTGTCTGCTGCAGCAATTAATACGCTTTTGCCCTCTTGTTTAAGCTTAAAAGCCAATTTGCCAATGGTAGTTGTCTTGCCAGAGCCATTTACGCCAATAAACAGAAAAATTGCAGGTACACCCGGAGAAAAATTTAAGCCAGCAACCTGTGTACCAAGGATACTGCTTATTTTTCCCTTTAATGCATTTCTCAATCCCTCTGGTTTAACAGAGCTATTCCGCAGTTCTTCTACTATTTTAAGGGCTGTTTCAATACCAACATCTGTATTGATAAAAGCCTCTTCAATCTCATCCCAAACATTTTCATCTTTAACAAAAAATTTGAAAAACCCAATCTTTGTGGGATTAAGGGCTTTTTTTAGCTTATCAAACCATTTACCAAACATTACTACTCCCCAAAACGAACTATGTTCTGAAACTCCTGATACCTATCCTTTATTTCCTGTTGATTTAAGGATGATGTTTTTTGTACGCTGAAATCTTCAACCACGAATGAAGCCATAGTTGCCCCATATATGATTGCTTTTCTCATATCAATATCATTGATTTGTCCACAAGAGGCAAGATACCCAACAAACCCGCCGGCAAAAGTATCACCAGCACCTGTTGGATCAAAGATCTCTTCAAGCGGATAAGCAGGAGCAGAAAAAAACGACCCATTAGCAAACATCAATGCCCCATGCTCCCCTTTTTTGATAATAACCCGCTTTGGACCCCATGAACGGATTATTCTACCTGCCTTGACAAGATTCGATTCCTGGCACAACTCCCTTGCCTCAGTATCATTCATAATGGCGATATCTACTCGTTGTAATGTCTTGATAAGGCTATCCCTTTTTCCATGAATCCAGAAGTTCATGGTATCACAAACAACCATCTCTGGTTTTTTTATCTGATTCAACACATGAAGCTGCAATTCAGGATCAATATTAGCCAGAAACACATACTTTATATCCTTGTAAACATCAGGAAGTTGTGGATTAAAGTTTGCCAAAACATTAAGCTCTGTATCAAGGGTGATAGCCTCGTTCAGGTCATAACCATAATTACCCTTCCAACGAAATGTCTTTCCTGAAAGTGTCTGCAATCCAGACAGATCAATGTGATGTTTTTTTAATAATTCTACATACTGCTTGGGAAAATCTTCACCAACTACCCCAACCAACTTTACACTCGTGAAAAAGGATGCTGCTATAGAAAAATAAATAGCTGATCCCCCTAAAACATCAAACACCTCACCAAATGGGGTTTTTATTGAATCCAATCCTATTGAACCAACAACTAATACCTCATGCTGCATAGACATTTTGTAATAACCTCCTTGACTATCTAACATTCTGACTATAAGACTTCCCGACTACTACACTATAACATTAATTCCTGATAGTTATAATTTAGCGTTACTATTCAGCCGATATTTTTTAACACAGAGCTCACCGAGAAGACAGAGTTACACAGAGTTAATGATTTTTCCCCAATATTCTGTTGTAATATTCCTCTGTGTAACTCATATTTCTCTGTACTCTCTGTGTTAAATAATTGCGTTAAAAAAACATCGGCTGAATAGTTATGATTTAGCAAGAATTAATGTTACGGTGTACTACTTGCTCCATCCTTTCTCCCAACAACAGCCCAATCTCCCTGCAATCCTCAGGTGCTCCCTCAGCCTCTCCCCAATGTTCAGAGATCATTCCCCGAAGAATCAATCTCTTCTTTGAAAATGTGGGGATTGGATTCTGGGGTACAGATAACCCTTGAACAATATCTACTTCGTGATTCCTATATTCTGCCTCCTGTCTTCTGCCCTCTTCCACAATCACAGCATATGCCCCAACAGGATCAGCACACCCAATACCTATTTTCTCTAAAAACGCTCTTTCTGCAGAAACGGTTAGCCTGGATTCTTCATCATCTAAAATCCTGACCAATAGCTCAGATTCATCCTGATCTCGTACCTCAACAGCCACTGCCCCTTGACCTGCAGCAGGTAAAAATGGGTTTGTGGGTAAAAGTTGAGTGATTTTTTCTTCCATTTTAAGCCGATACAATCCAGCTGCGGCAACAATAATCCCTGACATTTCTGAGACTTCTGTTAATTTTTCTATTCGTGTATCTATATTGCCTCGTAAATCAATTACACTTAGGTCAGGTCTGAACATTTGCAGTTGAATGCGTCTGCGAAGACTGCTTGTTCCAATGCCTGCCCCTTTCTCCAGATCCTCTAATCTACAGCCATTCTTAGAGATAAAGGCATCCCTTGCATCTAATCTTTTGCATATTGCCCCGATTTTTAAGCCACAGGGAAGTACTGTTGGCATGTCTTTTAAGCTATGAACAGCCAGGTCAATATCTTTAGAAAAGAGGGCATCCTCTATTTCTTTGACAAAGAACCCATATCCACCTGCTTGAGCAAGATTCGCATGAGTTAATTTATCGCCACGGGTTTTGATAATCCTTATTTGAAATGTTATTTCTGGATATATTGCTTGCAACTGAGACATGACAGAGTAAGCTTGAGTCAATGCTAATTTACTACCTCTGGTGCCAATAATAATCTCTTTCATCATTAATCTTTCCGTCTATTTATTCCATATCTTTTAAGCACTGTATCTATCATATCTGTCCGTCCCTTTTTCAGCAATTCAAGCAACTCTGAATTAAGCAGCTTATTCCAGATAATACAGCGTTTTGTCTGGCTATCAAAGGTAGTTTTGATAATTTGACGAAGGCTTCCTAATAATTCTACAAATCCTATGTATTCCCTGCCAAATATTACAGATAAATCATCCCGTATCTTTTTTGCCAGTGCAGGAGATTTTCCCTCTGTAGAAACAGCAATGCTTAATGACCCCCTGGAGAGTACTGCTGGAAGAATACATGTAGAATCCTCTGCCGAATCAACCATATTGACGAGCATTCCTTTATCCCTTGCCTCTTGTGAAATTTGTTTATTTAATTCGTGATCATTAGTGGCAACAACAACAAAAAATGCATCTTTCAGGTCTTCTCCCTGATAATTGCGGTCTATCCATTCTATTTTTTTCCCCTGAACAAGGGCATTAATCTCTTTAGTTATTTGGGGGCTTATAACAACTATATTTGCCTCATAATTCAACAAACAGGCTGTTTTTCTCGCAGATACCTCTCCGCCACCAACAATCACACATCTTCTGTTTTTTACATCCAAACAAATTGGATAATATCTCATATCTACCTTCTTTTATAATCAGGACATTTTCTTGCATTTGGCCGTTCAGTCCGATGACAGGCACTCCTATAATCATACCTGCAATCATCACACAAAAAGCAGTCTTTACCCTTGAATACACCTTGTATTATAGACAATATATTTTGAAAAAACTTTACTATTAACATATTCCTGCTCAATCGTCTTTTTTCTTCTTGTATTATATCAAAATATAACAATTGTGTCAATTAAAAAATCGACTTGTCATTTAAGGATTACAAGTCAAAAGCAAAAGTAACTATTCAGGTAATAAAAAGGTGATAAGGAGATGAAGGAGATAATGTGCTGGTTCACCGTGAATCGTAATTTTTCATTCAATTATTAAGCTACTTTTCTTGGGGTCATGCTCAAGACCAAATCATGTCAATCTTGTTTACAGAGAAAGAATCACAAAGGGTGTAACTTCTTAGATACAACCATGT
>JAHIZN010000343.1 GCA_018814245.1 bacterium | reverse complement strand
CTGCTGACAGCTGAAACGATTAACGAAGATCAACACTCAAGGTTATCCAAGGGTGTTTGGACTTAAAGTTTGAGTGAAAGAAAGGAGGTGAGTAAAATGGCTGTAGAGAAAGCGATTGGTTCTTCCAGTTTGGTTGAGGTTATTGACCGAATTCTGGACAAGGGTGTCGTGATTGATGCCTGGGTAAGGATCTCGTTAGTAGGTATTGAGTTACTTGCTGTCGAGGCCAGGATTGTGGTCGCATCAGTTGAGACCTATCTGAAGTATGCTGAAGCTATTGGATTAACAGCAACAGCATCCTAAGGATAATGTCGGAAGAATTCTTGCCAAGTTATCCTTGCGTTTCTAAGCTTAGAATACAAAAAGCATGATTCGCCAAGAATTCTTTTTTTCAAAGGAGAAAAAAGATAAGATGAAAACATTGCTCTTGGTAGAGGATAGGGAAGGTATTGTTGAAGAGGTAGTCTTTTCTTATGAGTCCAGCGAGCAAAAGACAGCAGATGTTTTCAACACCACTTATCAAATTCTTCAAAATTCCATTCTTGATGCAAGGCAAGAAAAAGAAAGGATTGGTGTTCAATTAAGAGAAAATCTTGCCAAAAATAAGTCTCTAAGAAAAAAAGATTTTGATAATATGATGCAAAACATATGCTTAATCCAGGATGAAGGGGGAAAAGAGGTAAAGGATTTGGTAAATAACTATCTCTATGAACAGGAAGAAACATCCCGGGATTTAAGGAAAGGATTAAGAAGGTTTCAGGATTCCTTTGCTAATGGTGAAAGCAAAAGAATCAAAGAATTCCAGGTTTTGAGTAAAAATATCCTTGACGAACAGGAAAAAAGAAAACAAGAGATTGCTTTAAGGTTAAAAGATATCCAGAAAGAGCAGCAAGAGGTGACAAGAAAGTTCAAAGAACTTTTAGATAGAGGAAGGGATCTGAGAATAAAGGATATTAAGTCAATGCTTAAGGAATTCAGTGTCTTGCATGAAGAACGGATGGCTCGTCAGGAAGAAAGAAAGGAAGAGGTGAGGAAAATGCTTGACGAGTTCAGAAAGGAAAGGGTGGAAGTGTCTATAAACTGGCAAATGATGCAAAAGGAGATGTCCAAAAGAAGATATCCAAAAGGAGGTATGTGAGATGGGAATGGCTGATGATATGAAAAAGATTACAGAGGATATTATTGTTTCTCATGATTTGCGGGTAAAGGTGTTGGGAGATTTGTTTAGTGATGCCCACCAAACAATGAAAGATTTTGAGGCAGACAGGAAAAAAATGGCCAAGGAGGTGGACAGTCTGAGAAAAGGTTTTCAGAAGGAGCATAAGGAAATGGCCGATGCCCTTAGAGAAGATCTTAAAAAAGGTGAAACAGATAGACTTAATGCCTTTAAGGATCTGAAAGAAGACCTTGAAAAAGGTGAAACAGATAGACTTAATGCCTTTAAGGATATGATGGAAAATATTCAAAAATGTATTAAAGATATCGAGACCTATACAGCTGATAAACTCAAGGAATTCTCTGATGCCCGTACTGATATGAGCGAAGAACTTAAGAAAGAACTGGTTAAGGCAAACAGAAATCTGTTAAAGGGCTATGCAGACGAGAGAGAAAGGATGGCAGCTGAGTGGCAGAAGATGGTAGTTACCATTGCTGGAAAGAAGGTATCCGGACCAAAGCCTGTAGAAAGAATAGTGAAAAAGAAAGCAGAAAAGGCAGAGATAAAGACAGCCGAAGAGGTAACTGAAGAAACAAGGTCATTGGAAGAAAGGATATTGGAGATTATTAGTGAACATCCAGAAGGGATGAGGGTTGGTGAGATGGAAGAACCCCTTGAAACCCCCAGAATGAAATTGGGTGTAATAACCAAGAAGCTATTGGATGAAGGAAAGGTTAGGAAGGAAGATCAGTTCTATTTTCCGTTGTAAGAAAGAAAAGAAAAATAAAGGTAAGGATAGGAGGTAACAAATATGGAAGTTATAACATGTGCCTTCTGTAAAGGGAAAGGGATTGATCCTTTTGGTATTTTGTCTGAACTGGCTATCTGTCAGGTATGCGGTGGGCAAGGAGAGGTTAATGTTGATGAACCGATAATTAAATGTGCTTTTTGTAAGGGTAGCGGTGTTCATCCCCATACTCGACTTGCCTGCTCTGCCTGTAGGGGTAAAGGCAGTATTGCTTGTAAGGGAGCCAAAGAAAAATGCCCTGATTGTGAGGGGAGAGGTTTTAAGGGTGATGAGAATCTTCCTTGCAGCTTTTGTGATGGTAAGGGAATTGTTTAAGCGTTCAGCTCTTCAAACAATTAGCCTTTAGCACCATTCCCTGCCATGTCAGCAGGCTTATTTTTACCCACATCCTTGAGGGACAAAACTCTGATGGGAAGTGCTGTAAAACAACAGAAGCTTATATATGCAATCCATTAAATAACTTGACATAACAGCAGTAATAATATCACGCAAAGGTCACAAAGTAAGAAAAATCGCAAAGAGCGCAAAGAATTATGATTGATAAATTAAAAAGACGATAATTTATAATCCTTTGCGTTCTTTGCGTGAAATCTTTGCGTTCTTTGCGTGAAAAGATGTGTCAATTTAATTAATGGATTGCATATATCCAAAAATATGTATGATTGTTTTTATGGTCTGAGCTTTCGGCTTAAAGAGCTGAACGCTTACATTTATTTAAAGCCTTTTTGGCTAAAGGAGATGAAATGATTAATGAAATGACTACAGTACTTGAACCTTGTCAGTTACCGGATTTTGTAGAAACAAGGTATGTAAAGGAAATTACCAATAGGGCTCTTACCTATATAAAGGCAGGTTTTCCTGTCCATTTCAGGGGGCCGTCGGGTACAGGCAAGACAACTTTGGCTATGCACTTAGCCAGTAAAATTAATAGACCTGTAATCATGATTCACGGAGATGAAGAATTTACCACATCTGATCTGGTGGGTGGTGAATATGGCTACAGGATTAGAAAGGTTGTAGACCGTTTTGTATCAAGGGTAGTAAAGACAGAAGAAGATATGGTAAAGCGGTGGGTTGATAACCGTTTGACTATTGCCTGTAAATATGGATTTACCTTAATCTATGATGAGTTCACCAGATCTCGTCCAGAGGCAAACAATATCCTCCTTTCTATTTTGCAGGAGAAGATGATGGATCTGCCGGTGGGAAGGGGTGGTGAGGAACCATATCTAATGGTAGATCCAGATTTTGTTGCTATCTTTACCTCTAATCCTGAGGAGTATGCTGGTGTGCACCGCAGTCAGGATGCCTTAAGGGATAGGATGATAACCATGGATTTAGACCACTTTGACTATGAGACAGAAGTGGCTATCACTCAGGCAAAATCGAAGCTTTCTAAGCCACAGGTAGAGATGATAGTTAATATCGTCAGGGGGCTGAGAGAGTCTGGAAGGTGTGAATTTGCACCAACTATCCGCGGATGCATAATGATTGCTAAAACATTTAAGATTACCCCTTCAAGCAAGAATGGTGTGTTTACTCAAATCTGTCAGGATATACTGGCTTCTGAAACGAGTCGGGTTGGTTCAAAAACAAATCAAACCAAGGTAAAAGAGATTGTTAAAGAATTGATCGAAAAGCATAGGTAGCAGGTAAGTGTTCAGCCGTAGGCTTATTAGGGCAGACACATAGGTCTGCCCCTACTTCAGCCGCCACTCCCTGTCCTGCCAGTGAGCTTATCCGTACCCACATCTTTGGGGGACAAAGTTATGAGGGGAAATGCTGCAAAACAACAGAGGTGTGTACTTCAAAATAATTGACAATTGACAATTGATAATTGACTATTATTTGTTGGTTTTATCAATATTAATGCGAATTGTGGCTTGTGAATGGTTAATTGATAATGGTATGGTAGTTGGACTTGTGGATAAGAATAATTCCAGTAAGGGAGATGCCAGGGCATTATGGCAGTAGGGGCAGACCTATGTGTCTGCCCTGATAGGCTGATACTCGATGTTCAAGTTTTTTGACCCATGCAGAAATTGGGTGGTAATAAGCAGGGGCAAGGGGGTAGCACCCCTGGCACCCTGCAGCTACATCGTGATCACCTGTTGCATGTCAGATATTGTAGCTGCGACCTGCCAGGGGTGCTACCCCCTTGTGGTCGACAGACACATTTTTTGCTGTATTTCTGTGGCTTAATGCAACAACCGCACAGGTCGAAAAATTTCCACAGATTATTGAGCAATTACATTGGACTTGTGGATAAGGATAAGTTCAGCAAGGGAAATGACAAGGCATTATGGCAGTAGGGGCAAACCTATGTGTCTGCCCTGATAAGCTGATAACTAAACGCTTACGGAAAAAGGGGGATCTTAATGAAAACAATGAAACATGTTATGGGCATAGAAAATATAAAAAATATGCACTCTATAGGGGCACGATCTATTCCTAAGGTTGACAGATCAAGCTGTTTAGACTTATATGTGCTTAGAAAAGAAAAGGATAGATTAGAAAAGGAAATTTTTACCTTAGATAAAAAAAGAGTTACAACCAAAAGACAATTGGATAATCTTAATAAGCAAATTGAAAGGATACAAGAAGAGACATATGAAAGGCGAAAGGATAAAACTTGTGGAAATGTACCTGCAAGACCACTTAAGAGAATGGCGGTAACCTATTGATGGATTGGAAAACATTTGACTGGAAAAATCAAAAGATAGGAAAAAAGGGTAATATCCTGACAAAGACAACCTATAAGTGTGGATTTTGCATGGGAACAGGGATTGCACCCTGTCGAAGAAATATCCCTTGCCCTGTTTGCTCAGGGCAAGGGATAGTGAATGTTTCACCTCCGGCTGTGATTTGTGCTTATTGCAATGGACAAGGGAAATCGTACTTAAATAAGGATCTGAGCTGTATAGTCTGTAGAGGAAAAGGTGTTGTGGCTGTAGAAAACAAAAACATTGAAACATGTCTGGATTGTAATGGTAAGGGTAGAGAAAGGGGAGGGCTTCCCTGTTTGATATGTAAGGGGAAAGGGGTTGTGATCAAGAGATAGGGCAAGGGGGTAGCACCCCTGGCACCCTGCAGCTACATTGTGATCACCTTTTGCGTGTCAGTTTCTTGTAGCTGCGACCCTTGTGGTCGCCTCTTGTGTGTCGGCAGGGGCAAGCCCTGCAGCTACAGATATATGCATTTGTGCCTGTAGCTGCGACCTGCCAGAGGTGCTACCTCCTTGTGGTCGCCTCTTGGTCAAGACACAAGGGCAAGCCCTACTTCGACAGGCTCAATAACCATGTGTCGAGAAAAAACTTGAACATCGAGTGAAACCTTACAGGCAAAGGGATGAGGGATGGTTACTGTCGTGTCAACTTTAGAATGACGGATACGATTGTAGTAGGGGCAATTCATGAATTGCCCCTACAGCTTACCTTGAAATAATGGTGAATAGAAAATAGATGGGACTAACCGGGCTAAAAAAAGATGAGTTAAAATTGATTCTGTTTGGTGGAAAGGGTGGAGTGGGAAAAACAACTTGTGCCTCAAGCACAGCCCTTTATTTGGCTGAGGATTTTAAGACACTACTTTTTTCTACAGATCCAGCCCATTCTTTGGCTGATAGTTTGGGGCAGGAAATCGAAAGTGAGATTAAGGTCGTAAAGGGTGTAAAAAACCTGAGTGTGCTTCAAATAAGTGCGGAAAAAGCCTTTTCTGAATTTAAGATGCGATATAGCAGCCAAATAAGAAAGATATTAGATACATCCACCTATTTAGATGAGGAAGACATCAATTCTATCTTTGCCTTGCCCATTCCCGGCGTAGATGAAATGATGGGATTTAAGACTATTCTTGATGCAATCGAAGAGGCTGAATTCGATAAATATATTGTGGATACAGCTCCGACCGGCCATGCCTTAAGGCTACTAACCATGCCTGGGCTTTTAGATGAATGGATTAAGGTGATGGCAAAAATGAGATGGAAATATAAGTATATGGTCACAACCTTTAGCGGTAAATACAACCCTGATGACAGTGATGATTTCCTTCTTGAGATGAAGAGAACCGTTAAAAGGATGGAGATCCTGCTTAAGAGTAGTGAAAGATGTGAATTTGTCGCTGTAACGATACCAGAGGCTATGGCTATTTTAGAGACAGAAAGATTGGTAAATACCTTGAATAAATATGGGATGAAGGTAAGGCAATTGGTGGTGAATAATGTCCATGAATCAGATAATTGCGAATTTTGCAGGAAGAGAAGAATTTCTCAGGAAGGGTATATAAGCCAGATACGAGAGAAATTCAAAGACTTGAGGATAGTCATTGTACCCTTACAGCCTCAAGAGGTTAAAGATATAGATGTCTTGAATAATTTTAAGGAGCTGTTGTTTGAAAGATAGAGATAAAGCAATGGGTTAGTTATTGGTAGAAATTGGTAGTGCTGCGCCACGATTAAATGTTAGGATATAATAACTTCAATTTCCTCCGAGCATCGCTGGAATATTGTCATTCCTGCGAATGCAGGAATCTCATCTGTCTGGAGCTTACTCCTCAGAACAGGAGACTCCTGCATTCGCAGGAGTGACACATGTTTAATCCTAAACTTTAATGATGATGCAGCAGTAGTCGCAATCTTTAGATTGCGTTATTTTACGCAGGTTAAAACCTGCGACTACCATTGCAGATTCGCAATTCGCTATTTCGAGATTCGCGATTCAAATCAAAGGATGGTAATTATAGTGGGAAAGTATATTTATGGTGTTATAAACGGCTCTCATACAATTGAGATGGAAAAACCCTCTGCTTCAAGCAAGGTCAGGGGAGACAAGGGCAAGGGAGCAATGGTTTATACCATTGCACATCAGGATATCTCGGCAGTAGTAAGTAACTCACCAATAGTTGATTATACCTGTCTGTCCAAGGATATTGTGGCAAGGCGGTTGATTGAGCATCAAATGGTTAATGAAGGAATTATGCAGTTGGGATATACAATTCTTCCAGCAAGCTTAGGAAGCTTTGCCGTAAATGAAAACGAGGTCAGGGATATCTTAAATAAAGGGTATAATCTCATTAAAGAAACAATAGAAAAAATAACCGATAAAATAGAGATTGATGTGTGTGCAACATGGAGTGATTTTGCCGCAGTTCTTAAAGGGATTGGGGATGAAGAAGAGATCAGGGAGGTCAAGGAAAAGCTCCTTGCTTGTGAAAAAATAACCATTACTGACCAGATGAAAATAGGAAACATGGTTAAGGAGGCATTGAACAGGAAAAGAGAGAGAGAGGCTGAAGAGATACACAAGGCTCTTGGGGCTATTAGTCAGGCCAAAAGTATCCACGAGCTTATGGATGAAAAGAAGATTATTAATACAGCCTTTCTGATAGATACGGCCAAACAAAAAGAGTTTGATGCAAGGGTAGAAGAATTGGATGCTGCCTTTAATGAGGGGTTAAATTTCAGGTGTATTGGTCCGCTTCCGTCCTATAGTTTCTATACACTCAAGATACAGAAGATACAGTTTGAAAGGATAGATTGGGCAAGAAAGATGCTTGACTTGGGTGATGTTGCAGCTAAGGATGAGATTAAAAATGCCTACCAGCGATTAGCTGCTTCTACTCATCCGGACACAAACCAGATAGACATGAAAAAGGAATTCAATGATGTAAACAGGGCGTATAAGATGCTTGTTGATTATGTCAAGGCATGCGAACAAACAGATGAAAAAGGTGAAAAACAAGTGTATTCCTTTAGAGAAAAAGAAGTTAAAAAAAATGCAATATTGGTAATGGTGTGTAATTAATATGATAAAAGAAGGAAAATATATCTATTGTATTGTTGGCACAGAGCAGGAGAGGAGTTTTGGGGCTATAGGCATTAATGACAGTGAGGTTATAACCGTTGGTTATAATGATTTATGTATGCTTATAAGCAATCATCCCCTGACCAAATTTGTTATTAATCCGGAAAACATATTGGCTCACGAAAGGGTGATTGAGGGAATGATGAAAGAGTTTGACAGCGTGCTTCCAATCAGATTTGGTACCATTGCCTCAGATGCCGATGAGATACGAAATCTCTTAGATAGAAGGTACAGAGAATTTAAGATTCTTTTGAGAAATATGGATCATAAGGTGGAATTGAGCGTTAAAGTGATATGGCAGGATATGGATATTATTTTCAAAGAAATCCTGAAAGAAAACAAGGATATCAGGCAGGAAAAAAAGAAGATTCAGAAGAATAATGAAAATATAAATATTACACTTGAAGTTGGTCAAATGGTTGAACACGCCCTGACAAAGAAAAAGGAAGAGGAGCAAGAGAGAATCATAGATCTTTTAAGAAGAACAGCCTTTGATTATAAGCTCAATAAACCCATTGGCGATGAGATGGTTATGAATGCTGCCTTTTTAGTTGATAAGGGAAGAGAGAAAGAGTTTGATAATATTATGGATGATCTGAGTGATAAATATAGGGACAGGATGAGGTTTGTATATACAGGACCATTACCGGTATTTAACTTTGTCAATATCACTATATATCCTGAGGAGTGGGAAAAATAAATGGAGATAAAAGAAGGGAAATATATTTACTGCATAATAGCCTCTAATGAATCAAAAACCTTTGCCTCACCAGGGATTGGCGGAAGGGGGGATAAGATTTATACCATCTGTTTTAATGATATCTCGGCAATGGTTAGTACTTCTCCTATGACAAAATATTCAGCAACAAGGGATAATCTGCTGGCACATGAGAAGGCAATCGAAGAGGCAATGAAGGAATATACGGTTTTGCCTGTCAGATTTGTTACGATTGCTGAAGACGAGCAGAAGGTAAAAAGGATATTAGAAAAAGAGTATGGTGAATTCACAGGGTTATTAAAAAATATTGAGGGCAAAAAGGAACTCGGGTTAAAGGCAATATTTAAGGAAGATGTTGTTTATAAAGATATTTTAGAAAGATATGAGGATATAAGGGTATTAAAAGAAAAAATAGCTGCCCTGCCTCCCCAGAACTCCAATTATCAACAAATGGAAATAGGCAGGATGGTTGAATCTGCCTTGCAAAAAGAGAAAGAAATCTATAAAGATGAGATTTTGAACAGCCTGTCGCCCTTGTCTGTTGAAGTGAAGGTAAATAAAACCTATGGCGATCAGATAATTATAAATGCTGCCTTTTTAGTGGAAAAGCATCTTGAGCCAGGGTTTGATCAAAAGGTTGCTGATCTTGATGCATCGTATGGACATAAAATAAGATTCAGATATGTGGGGACAGTGCCGCCGTTTAACTTTGTTAATCTGATAATTAAGATGGAGAAATATTAAGGTGTTTTTAATTGATGATATCTTACTTGCTCCCCTAAAAGGTGTGATCTGGCTGAGTAAACAGATTGACAATGTTGCAAAGAAAGAACTCTCTGATGACTCACAGATTAAGGAACAACTTATGGAATTGCAGCTTAGGTTTGAATTAGATGAGATAGGTGAAGAGGAATATGATAAAGAAGAAAAAGAACTTTTAGAGCGATTGGATGCTATCAGACAAGCAAACGAGGAGGTGTGAAAATGGCTGATATAAAAGAGGTTGGGAAAGCAGTCGTTGAGTTTTTAACGGAGACGCTCAATGTCAAAGGGGTGAGGGTGATTAAGGCGGAAAAGGTTAGCGATGGCTTTCAGGTTGAGGCAGAGGTATATGAGGAGAGTTCATTTATAAAGTCACTGGGATTGCCTACAAGGGTTCAGGACAGGAATATCTATGCGGTCAAGCTGAACAGGGAGCTGGAGGTTGAATCCTATGGACAAAAGGGAAGGGAACAGGCAGAATAACTTGTCTATGTGTATCTATTTGTATTGCGTTACGGATAAGATGCCCAGCTTAGAAAGAATAGAAAAAGATTTTGGCGCAAAGGTTTATTCTGTCTCTTGGAACAATCTTTACGCTGTGGTTGGCAGTGTTCCAGAGGATGAATTCAGCAAGGAGAATCTTAAAAAGAATTTGGGTGATATGGAGTGGTTAGAAACAAGGGTAAGGATTCATGAAGGGGTGATCGAGGGCGTGATGAAAAATGCTTGTGTAATCCCTTTTAAGCTTGCTACTCTTTTTAACACTGAGGATAATTTGAAGGCAATGCTTGAAGAATATAGCCTGGATATTAAAACCAACCTGAGAGATTTAGAGGGTAAAGAGGAATGGGGGGTCAAGATTTACCTGTCTATGGAAATGTTAAAAGATGCCCTCCTCAAGCAAGATGAAGGGCTTTCAGCGATAGATACAGAAATTTGCTCTGCATCAGCAGGCAAAGCTTTTTTTCTGAAAAAGAAAAAGGAAGGGTTGCTGAGTACGATAATAAATGAAAGGATCAATGGGTATGGTCAGGATAGCTTTGAGAGATTGAGCAAGCAGAGCATAAGGTCGTGTATCAATAAAATATTACCAAAAGAGGTAACAGAAAGGCAAGAGGATATGATCCTGAATGCTGCCTTTTTGATCGAAAAAGAGGGAGTGAGCAGCTTTGTTGCCGTGGTAGATAGCCTTAAAATGCAATACCATGAAAGCGGATTGTTCTTTGATTGCACTGGTCCCTGGCCGCCTTATAATTTTGTAAGCTTTCAGTCGTCAGCAATTTAGCAATTGACAATTGACAATTGACAATTGCTGAATTGCTGAATTGCTGAATTGCTGAATTGCTGAATTGCTGAATTGCTGAATTGTTGAATTGTTGAATTGTTGAATTGCTGAATTAAAGGGTGCAAAGTGGATAATGTTGTTATAAGTTCAAAAAATGCCACACTGTTAGAGGTTTTGGACAGGGTTTTAGATAAGGGTGTGGTTATATCCGGAGATATAGTCATATCTGTAGCTAATGTGGATCTTGTCTACTTAGGACTGAAGGTATTGCTCAGTTCTGTAGAGACCATGGAAGGTATGAGAGGGGCACCAATGTCTGGTGCGAACGAGGAGCCAACCTGAAATGGATAAACCAGGTATAGTAATAACCGTTAAAGATATAGAAGAAATAAGGGATGCTAACCCTGACAGGATTCATATTGACCCTGAAAATGTAGAGAAGGGACTGGCTAAGTTGGTTCTTACGATTATAGAGTTAATCAGAAAGCTAATGGAAAAGCAGGCAATAAAAAGGGTAGAGGGAGGTTCTCTCTCTGATGAAGAGATAGAAAGGGTTGGTGAAACCTTGATGAAATTAGAGGAGAAGATGAAGGAATTGAAAGAAATATTTGGTCTTAAGGATGAAGATTTGAACCTGAATCTGGGTCCTCTGGGAGATTTGATGTAATGAAAAAAGAAGAATCCACAATAAATTGTGCTCTATTTCAAAAACAAGAGATAGTAATAAAGGATATTACTATTAAAATTAATATGTCTCAAGGGTTGCAGGAAAAGGCAAAATTTGCTGAGACTCTTCAGGGAGAAGTGGGCGTTCTTCTTTCTTGCCCTGATTATGATACAAAGAGATTAGACTGTACTAATTGTCATTTCATTGCAAACCTGCGGGAAAAGACAGCAGGTTTAATTATGAAGATTAAGGAAAGCGTTCAACATAATTAGAAACAGGGAATATATCCACAGATTTCGCAAGAATTACCACAGATTAAAAGACAATTGCCAGAGGTGCTCTTCTCTGTAAGACAAATTCAACAACTAATGCTCAGAGGAAATTGAAGTTATTATATCCTAACATTTAATCGTGACGCAGCAGTAGGGGCAATTCATGAATTGCCCCTACAACCCAGTCCACGCTGGTAAGGGTGTCTATCAGATTTTTCTTCCCTATTCTCTCTGTAATCTGTGAAATCTGCGTAATCTGTGGATTAAATTTTAATTGTACAGGTCAATATTATACGAGGAGGTAAATTATGGCAGGACACAAACTGGCGCATGCAACTGAAGCCACTAATCTGGCTGATATCTTAGAAAGGGTTTTAGATAAGGGGATCGTAATTGCTGGCGATATTAGGATTCAAATTGCTGACATTGATCTCATCAACATTAAGATACGGCTTTTAGTTGCCTCGGTAGATAAGGCGATGGAGATGGGGATAAATTGGTGGCAACAGGATCCTTATTTATCTACAAAAACAAGAGAGGCTGAAATAGAAAATGTAGAGCTGAGAAAACGATTAGAGCGATTGGAAGAGAGGATAGAGGCAGACAGCTGAATGCTGAATTGCTCAATTCCTAACAACAAATGTTACAAGATACTAAGGAGGATGTCGAGTATCAGAAAATCATAAGAAGAATTGCAAATATCATGTATACTTAGGTAGAGGCGAATAATTATTCGCCCCTATCGTATCTGCGTTCAATAACGCAATCTAAAGATTGCGACTACCAATAAGCACCCAATAACTGAGGTATTACAATTCCATGAGGTTGACAAGCTAATTCGTTGTAATTGTGGAAGTAGAGACGCAACATTTTGCGTCTCTACAGCATGGCAATCTTCGTGGCTTGCAAAATCTACAGATTATTAAGCAATTGCAGTACTTTTAATAACAATCTTTCCCTGCGATACCTCTTCCAAGGCAATAGCAATGGGATTTTTCTCCTTTGTTTCAACCAAGGGACGAGATCCTTGTTGAATCTGAAGTGCCCTCTGAGATATGGCAATAGATAATTGATATCTATTTGGAGCCTTGTCAAATAATCCATCTAATTGCATGTTACATCCCCCTTTTTATTTAAAAGAATATTCCTTTTATATTGATAAGCAAATTTCATGCCAGAATTATCATTTGAAGTGTAAGTAGGTTTATTATTAAAGGATTATGTTAAATATCCGATCATCTAAGCTGAAAGATAAGATGCCATTTTGGCACTTCTGGAGATGCCATTTTGGCGTTAAGTGTCCAATATTTGTAACTATTCAGGTAATAAAAAGGTGATAAGGAGATGAAGGAGATAGAGAGATAATAGATTATTGGTAAATATTTGAGTATCAAGTTATCCCCAGCTGGCAGGGGTAGGGTGGTGAATATCTTATTAACATTACACAAACAAGGCAGAAACCCAATGCTTTGATCTTATCCATCCCCTTTATCTCCTCT
>JAHIZN010000342.1 GCA_018814245.1 bacterium | reverse complement strand
TGCAGCTACAGCTATTCGTGGGAAACTTGTAGCTGCGACCCTTGTGGTCGCCGTCTTCATTCTGTATTCTGACTCCTGAATTCTGTATGCCTGAATAGTTACATATAATCAATGCCTTAAAATCGAAGGGAAGATTACAGGGTTATCATTCCTAAGGGGATAAGTTGTATTATCCTCATATTTTTCTAATCCCTATATCTCCTTATCTCCTCCGTAATCCCCCACATCTCCTTTTCTTACACTACCTGAACGGTTACCAAAATATTAATGTACATTTACATATAAAAAAAAATATCCATATATAAGATTTTAGAATTTGACATATGGAAGTTTTTATGTTATCCTATTAACTCATGCGAATAGGCTGTAGGCATTGAAACCTTAAATCATACTTTCATAAAGAGGTGAGTAGTTATGCCGTTAGAGATGAAGGAAACAAGCGTGTTGCTTTCTTCGGAAGAAATTATGCAAATGATGAGTATTTGTGAGGATGAGGATAGGGACGCAGCCCTTTTGTTCATGGAACAACTAATGAAGAGTGCTAAAAAGACTCAGGAAGGGTTTCGATCACTGTACCAACGGGGTGGGCATATGGGGGCGGCTAAGTATTGAAAGAAAATTAAAAATTATGAATTATGAATTAAAAATGAGGGAAGGGGAGAGAGGAAATTAAGAATTATGAATTAAAAATTATGAATTATGAATTAAAAATGAGGGAAGGGGAGAGAGGAAATTAAGAATTATGAATTAAAAATTATGAATGAGGGAAAGAGAGAAATAAAAATTATAGGCTGTATTCCATTCTTTCTTATCTCTTCTTCTCCAATTCATAATTTTTAATTCATAATTTTTAATTTTTAATTATACGAGGAGGTATGTGTATGTCAAGATTGATTGCCCCGCATGGCGGCGGCGAGCTAAAACCATTGCTGCTTCATGGTGATGAGCTTAAAGATGAGAGGGAAAAGGCTGAGGGGTTAACCCAAATAAAGATGGGTTCCAGGGAAACATCTGACTTGATCATGATGGGTATTGGTGCCTTTACGCCATTGGAAGGGTTTATGGGTTATGCTGATTGGAAGGGTGTTTGTGATGAGATGAAGATGGCAAATGGCGTTTTTTGGCCAATTCCTATTACCCTGTCAACCACTAAGGGACAGGCAGACAGCCTATCCATTGGCGAAGAGGTTGCTCTTGTTGATGAAGAAACAAGTGAATTGATGGGTACCATGAGGATAACGGAAAAGCATACCATTGATAAGGAACATGAATGTAAACAGGTATTTCGGACAAATGATACTGAACATCCGGGTGTTCATAAGGTTATGTCTCAGGAAGAGATAAACCTTGCAGGGACAGTGAAGGTATTGAATGAGCTTCATTATCCAGGAGAGTATGGTGATAAATATATGCGTCCGGCACAGACCAGGGCACTTTTTCAGGAAAAAGGCTGGAACACGGTAGCTGCCTTGCAGCTCAGAAACCCTATGCATCGTGCCCATGAGCATCTGGCAAAGATAGCCATTGAGATTTGCGATGGTCTGCTTATTCACCAATTGGTTGGGAAACTCAAGGAAGGGGATATTCCAGCGGATGTTAGGGTAAAGGCAATTGATCTGTTGGTTGAACATTATTTTGTAAAAGATACATGTATCCAAGGGGTTTACCCAATGGAGATGCGTTATGCTGGTCCACGAGAGGCTTTGCTTCATGCTGTTTTTAGACAAAACTATGGCTGTAGTCATTTACTTATTGGCAGAGATCATGCGGGTGTGGGCAATTATTATGGACCGTATGATGCTCAGCGAATCTTTGATGAAATACCTCCAAACAGCCTTTTGATTAGTCCGCTGAAGATTGATTTGACCTTCTATTGCCATAAGTGTGACGGCATGGCTTCTACCAAGACATGTCCTCATGATGTGAAGGATCGGGTGAATCTGAGCGGGACAATGCTGAGAAAGATGCTGTCTGAAAATCAACCGATTATTGAGCATTTCAGCAGACCTGAGGTGCTGGAGGTATTAAAAGAATACTATGCAGGGTTAGAGGAAAGGGTTGAGATTAAGCTTCACAAACATGCACTGGGGGAAAAATAGCTTACTTATTCAGACTTGTACGACCAGTCCGACAAGTCTGACCAGTCTGTATAAATGCAAAAGGGGGTGGATTAGCCGTAGGTTATCGTTAATAGGTTGATATTAAATAAGGAGGTTTCGTATGCCAAGTTTTGTAATCGCAGAAAAATGCGACGGTTGCAAGGGACAGGATAAGACTGCATGTCAGTATATTTGTCCAAATGATCTGATGAGATTGAACGAGGAAAAGACCAAGGGATTTAACCAGGAGCCTGAGCAGTGCTGGGAGTGTTATTCATGTGCCAAGATATGCCCTCAGCAGGCAGTAGAGATCAGGGCTTATGCAGACATTGTTCCTATGGGTGGAAAGGTTGTTCCAATGAGAGGAACAGATTCTATTATGTGGACAATACAGTTCAGGGATGGCAGTATCAAGAGGTTTAAGTTCCCTATCCGTACTACAGCAGAAGGCTCTATCAAGCCTTATGAAGGGAAACCACAGCCAACAGCGGCTGATCTTAAGACAAATAATCTCTTTACTGAAGCAGGGAAAACACTCTCTGTAATAGCAAACTAAAAATTCACTTAGAAGGAGGAAACAAATGTCTGTTGCAACTGCAGAGAATTCACATTTTTGTAAAGATCCGCAAATTGTTCAAATAGATACGGATCTCTTGATTATTGGCGGTGGTATGTCTGCCTGTGGTGCCGCTTATGAGGCAAAGAAATGGGCACCAGAGGGTATGAAGATTACATTAGTAGATAAAGCGGCTATGGAAAGAAGCGGTGCTGTTGCCCAGGGACTTTCAGCCATTAATACCTATCTTGGCCAAAATACACCTGAAGATTATGTCCGCATGGTCTCAAACGATTTGATGGGTGTTGTCCGTGATGACCTTATCTATGATGTTGGTAGACATGTGGATGATTCTGTTCATAGATTTGAGGAATGGGGCTTGCCTATATGGAAACAACATGGAGACGAAGAAAAAACACTGGAACAGGGTGGACAGCCAGTTAGATCCGGTAAGTGGCAGGTAATGATCAATGGTGAATCATATAAAACTATTGTGGCTGAAGCAGCCAAGGCATCCATTGGCATGGATAATATCTATGAAAGGGTGTTTATTGTTAAGCTGATCCTGGATGAAAAACAAGATAACAGGATAGCTGGTGCAGTTGGATTCAGCGTAAGAGAAAACAAGATTTATATCTTTAAGGCAAAGGCTGTCATGATGGCTTGCGGCGGTGCAGTCAATATCTTCAGACCAAGACAGTCAACTGGTGAGGGTATGGGCAGGGCATGGTATCCTGTCTGGAATGCAGGTTCTACATATACCATGGCTGCACAGATAGGTGCTGAACTGACCATGATGGAAAACCGCTTTGTGCCGGCAAGGTTTAAGGATGGGGCAGGACCGGTTGGTGCATGGTTCCTGCTGTTTAAGGCAAAGGCAATCAATGCACTTGGAGAGGACTATTGCGTTAAGAATGCAGCCATGCTTCAGGATTATCTGCCTTACGGGAACTCTAAGGTTACCCCAACATGCCTGAGAAACCATCAGATGCTTAAAGAGATTCGAGAGGGCAGGGGTCCTATTTACATGGATACACCTACTGCCATGAAAAACCTCTTTGCGTCCTATGACAATGATAAAAAGAAGTGTAAGGAGCTTGAGTCAGAGGCATGGGAAGACTTCCTTGATATGTGCTGTGGTCAGGCAGGGTTCTGGGCTGGAATGAATATTACCCCAGAGACAAAGATGTCAGAATTGATGCCAACCGAGCCATATTTGCTTGGTTCTCATTCTGGCTGCTGTGGTCTTTGGGTGAGTGGTCCAAATGATATTGCTCCAGATGAATGGAATTGGGGTTACAACAGAATGACAACGGTTAATGGCTTGTTTACTGCTGGTGATGGTGTGGGTGCATCAGGTCATAAGTTCTCATCAGGTTCATATGCTGAGGGAAGGATTGCGGCTAAAAATGCAGTAAGATTTATCATGGAAAATAACTCTGACCCAACAATTACCACAGATCCCAAGGTATTGGCTAATGACATCTACCTGCCATTCCATAACTATGAGAATCATAAGGGATACTCTGTTGATCCTGAGATCAATCCAAACTATATCAAGCCAAGGATGCTGCTGTTCAGGCTCAACAAAATAATGGATGAGTACGGCGGAGGCTGCGGTACATCTTATGTTACTGGTGGTGGAATGTTGTCAAAGGCTCTGGAGCTTCTAGATATTCTCAAGGAAGACGCTATGAAGATGGCGGCTAAGGATCTCCATGAATTGATGAGATGCTGGGAAAATTACCATCGTATCTGGACTGCAGAGGCACACTTGCGGCATATCGTATTCCGTGAGGAATCAAGGTATCCCGGCTTCTACTACAGGTCTGACTTTAACTTGATTGATGATGCTAATTGGAAGTGCTTTGTCAATTCCAAGTGGGATCCAAAAACAAGTAATTGGACAATGATGAAAAAGGCACACAAGGATTTGGTGTCTAAGTAAGTAAGCTTTTTGCAACTTCGCTGGCAGGGGCAAGGGATTATCCCTTGCCCCTGTTTATGTTTTGGGAGGTAATGCCTCAGTTGTCCGTGGTAGTCGTAGGCTCTATCCTTGCGTAACAGAACGCAGTCTAAAGGAGGTAGCAGCTCTGGCAGTTGCAGACTACCAATTCCGACCGATAATTAAGAAATTATATTTGGATAAAAAAAAATACCATTGACAAAAAGAGAATCATTGTGATATAATTTTATTAATGCGGATATGAATAGTCATTAGACATCGTCAAACTGTGTAAAAACTTGCTTTTCACGATAATTGCTCTACAGCATAAAAAGGTAATGATTAGATGAAATTAAAACTTGAACAGTTAGGGTATCAACAAGAAGCGATCCAATCGATTATCTCTGTTTTCAAAGGGCAGGAGAAAAACACCTTTGACAATGCCTGTATTGAAGGTATTCGCTCAAATATTCTTTCATTAACTACAGATGAAGTAATTCAAAATATTAAAGATATTGTGATTAAAAACGGAATTAAAGAAGAAACAGCGAATATTCAGCAGACAAATAACCTCTGTATTGAAATGGAAACCGGTACAGGTAAAACCATTGTATATATAAAAACCATATTTGAATTATACAAACATTATGGATTTACGAAATTCATAATACTTGTCCCCTCTGTTGCGATAAAAGAAGGAGTGCTTACAACTCTAAAGGCTTTTGGAAAACAGCTTGAAGATATTTACAACATAAAGCCAAACTACTTTGAATATGACAGTAAACGGCTTTCAAGGGTTATGGATTTTGTCGAGGAACAGCATCCTCAGATTATGGTAATGACTTTGCAATCGTTTAATTCTGATGACCGTATCCTTAATCAATTGCAGCGGGAAGATCTCTTTTCAAACATGGCCTATATTGAGGCGATTTCCCGTACCAATCCCATAATCATAATGGATGAACCCCAGGAAGGAATGGATACGGAAAATTCCATCGAAAGGCTGAAAACACTTAATCCATTATTCAAAATCCGTTATTCAGCTACACATAAGATATTATCTAATCTGATTTACCGTCTCACGCCATATGACAGCTACAAGCAAGGTCTTGTTAAAAAAATAGAGGTGTTGACTGTATCTGAAAAAAATGATGAAGCGTCAATGAAAATTGAGCTTGTTAAAATAGAAATCAATATCAGTAAAGGCGAGCCAAAAGCTGTTTTAAGGGCATGGTATCAAACCACAGGCGGATTTAAGTTTAAAAACACCAAAAAATTAGATAAAAATGCGGATTTACAGGAAGTAACAGGCAATATCATTTATAAAGGTTATATCTTTGAACAGATAGCAAGACCAATCCGTGGAAAAGGTTTTGTCAAATTCAAGAATGGAGTTATTATTTATGAAGGAGAACAGGCAAAAGACCTTTCAGCGATTTTCGGCGAACAGCTTTACTGGCTTATTGACAGCCATTTCCGTAAAAAAGAGAAATTAAAACAACTCGGGATAAAATGTCTGTCTCTTACATTTATTGACAGGGTAAACAATTACATTCAACCAGATGGGATTATAAAAAAGGCTTTCATCGAACAATACAAGAATGTGCATAAGGATTTTTATGGAAGAGAAGCCGATAATTCTCAAATAGAGCAATCACAGGGTTATTATTTTGCACAGACAGGCAAGGGCGATTATACGGATAACGAAGGCTCTATGAAAAACAACAAAGGGCTTTACGACCTGATATTAAAATCAAAAGAAGAGCTGCTTTCTCTTGATAACCCTGTTGAGTTTATTTTTTCGCACTCTGCACTTGGCGTTGGCTGGGATAATCCCAATGTATTTAATATTGCAACACTAAACCAGAGCTACAGCGAGATAAAAAAACGCCAGGAAATTGGCAGAGGTTTGCGTATATGTGTTAATCAGGACGGTCAAAGGGTTTATGACAAGTCGGAGATAAATGAAGGTCAGGAAACAAACCTGTTAACCGTTATTCCAAATGAAACCTATGAAACTTTTGTTTCACAGTATCAGGCTGAAATAACGGAGATTTATGGCAGCAGCGAGGCGGGAGCCGAGACACGCAATAACCATAGGGGCAAAAACTCTACCGAAAAGCGGTTATCCAGAAATGACACCTGTTTTAATAGCCCTTCATTCCGTGAATTCTGGAAACGGCTATCTCAAAAAACAGAGTATCTTGTTTCCTTTGATGAAGAAAGAATAATCGCAGAATCTGTTAAAGCAATAAATGAAATTACCATTCCCGAACATCAGGTACAGGTAACACTTGGCAGAATACAGAGTATTTCGGAAGATGGTATCCAATTACAGGATTTTAGAACTGAAAATAAGTCTGTTAATGTTCTGTTTTCGCCGATTGACCTTGTTGAAGAGATAGGCGAAAACACATCTTTGGCCTATTCAACTGTTTTTGAAATTGTGCAGGGGCTTGATAACAAAAAAGAGATAATCAAGAACCCGCCTCGTTTTATACAGGAAGCAGTACAGAAAATACGATACATAGAACTTGATGAAATGCTCAGGGCTTTGGATTATCGGATCACTGAAGAGACATTTGATATCTCCAGGTTTGAACAATTTATAATTAAAAACACCGATAAAATAGAGCCGACCCCGAATAAAGGTATTTATGATCATATTATCTGGGACAGCGAGCATGAACAGAGGTTTGCCCGTGAAGCAGACTGTGATGCAGAGGTTGTCTGTTTCTTAAAACTGCCCTCATTTTATGTCATTAAAACACCTGCTGGTAATTATAACCCTGACTTTGGAATTGTGTTAAAGAAGAAAAAGATAAGGGAAGACGGTGGGGGTGAATATTATTTCGTTGTTGAAACCAAGGGAACTAACAGACTCGACGATCGTAAGGCTTTAACCGAGAATGAAATTTATAAAATAAAATGCGCCATAAAACACTTTGAGGCTTTGGGGATAGAAACAAAGGTCAATTACCTTGCTCCTATAAAGGAATTTGAAACCTTTAAGAATAGGGCAGAGGAAGTGATTTTATGAACAACGAAAGGCACAAAATATACGAAAATGATTAGGGACTGTAAATAAAGTGTAACTGCTCAGCTACTGTGATTTTTTAGTGGATTATTAGCCAGCAGCTATTGCAACGAGAAAGGAAAGATCCACAAAGGGTGTAAATCTTAAGAGATGAACCCTTGTCAACTGCTCTTCTTGTTTGCAATTACTCCTGTTTTGCTGCAATTATTTTCCCTAAGTTTACACCCTTTGTGGTTCTTTCTCTGCCAAAGGTACTGCTTCTTCTCGTTGCGATAGCTATTGACTAACGAGACTTGATGTAATTATCCACAACCGCACAGGTGTATTTATTTCGGTATTCTATCATTTAAGGGGTGAGGAAAAATGGAACAAGATATGGGTGAACTGGTTGAAAAACTAAAATCATTTCAACAACAATCTACTATCTATGCTGGAGAATTAAAAAGAGCACATGAGTGTGAAGAGGAACGATATAAGAAGTTAGAAGAGACTCATAATAGTATGCAAGAGATTTACACTGAAACCATACGGGTGATGGCAGAGATTATGGACAGCAGGAGTAAATTTACCAAAGGACATTCAGAACGGGTGCGTAAATATTGCGAACTGATTGGACAGCGGCTGTATCTTTCTGAGGAAGAAATAAGGGTTCTGGATACTGCGGCAACACTTCATGATATTGGAAGAATGGGTGTGGAGCAAACTATCTGGGAAAAACCAGGAAAGCTTACAGATACAGAGTTTGAAGCAGTTAAATCCCATGCAACAACTGGAGAAAAAATGCTTTCTCCAATTCCATTCCTTAATAAGGTAGCAGAGATTATCCGTCATCATCACGAGAAATATGATGGAACAGGATACCCTGATTGCATCAATGGAGAAAATATTCCATTAACTGCCAGAATATTGGCTGTAGCAGATGCCTTTGATGCCATGACATCAGAGCGGTCATACAGGGAAAGAATAGACCCTGATGTAGCAATTGAAGAGCTAAAATCACTCTCCGGTACACAGTTTGATCCCATGGTGATTAAGGCTTTTGTTTCTATATGGAAGAAAATGTATACATGAAAAATAAGCACAAGCATTTTTACTTGTGCTTATTTTATTTTTCAATCTTAAAGATTGAGCTGCAATAATTATGCCGAAGTGGTGGAATGGCAGACACGCTAGGTTCAGGACCTAGTGGGCGAAAGCCTGTGCGGGTTCGACTCCCGCCTTCGGCACCATTCTTTTAAGAAATTACCACAAAAAGTACAAAAAATCTGATCTGTGCGAATGTTGCATTAATTACAGAAATACAGCAATAAAAGTAATGGGTCAGTTTGTTGATAGCAATTCTCAGCGAACAATTATCGTAACTACTCAGCTACTGTGATTTTTTAGTGGATTATTAGCCAGCAGCTATTGCAACAAGAAGAGAAAGATCCACAAAGGGTGTAAATCTTAAGAGATGAACCCTTGTCAACGGCTCTTCTTGTTTGCAATTACTCCTATTTTGCTGCAATTCTTAGGAGATAAGGGGATAGAGAATAGAGAGATATGGAGATAATGGAGAAAAGGGAGACACCACCGATATTTACACCCTTTGTGGCTCTTTCTCTGTAAAAGCGTATTGACTGATTTCATGTCATGTGTGAAAATGAGATACCTGAGCAATTACCATTTATGTATCTGTGCCTTTTTTCACAGGAGGTTAATATGCATCGAGGACTTTATACCGGAGCCTGCGGAATGCTTGTGCAGGCAAGCCATCTGGATAGTATTGCTAATAATTTGGCAAATATAGATACCACAGGCTACAAACGCGATGAAACCCTTTTTAAGGAGTTTCCAAAGATGCCTGTTCACAGGCTCTATGATAACTATTCATGGACACCGAAGGGAAAATTGGATCAAAGGCCTGATGTAGGGTGGCTTGGTACGGGTGTTGGAATCGATGGGATTGTTCCCATCTTTACCCCTGGACCAACGAAGCAAACTGGAAATAATTTCGATCTGGCTATTAGCGGAGAAGGATTTTTTGTGATTGAAGCCCCATGGGGAGAGGCTTATACCAGAAATGGGGCATTTACCATATCAAATGATGGTTATTTAGTCACTCAGGATGGGTATAAGGTTCTGGGTGAAAAGGGACCCATACCGGTAAAAGAGGGTAATTTTTTTGTTTCCGGGGAAAACGGCAAGGTCATCTATAATGAAGAGGGAAAAACCAATGATTGGAAGACTGCAAAAGAGCAGGATAAGCTTAGAACTGTTAAGTTTAATGATGTAAGTGGCTTGAAGAAAAAAGGGAACTGCTTTTTTGAGGCTACTCCTGATTCAGGTATTCCTGAACCTATGAAAAAAACCAAGATATTGCAGGGGTATATTGAAGGCTCTAATGTTTCTCCGGTTGAGGAATTGGTAAAGATGATTGCTGTCCAAAGGATATATGAAGCTTGTCAAAAGAGTATTCAGGCTGTTGATGATACTATGAAATTATCTATTGAAGATGTTGGGAGAGTAGCGTAATTAAATGGGAAATGGAAAATGGAAAATGGGAAATGGAAAATGGGAAAAAGGAGGTAAGGTAAGATGATGCGATCGTTATGGATCTCGGCTACTGGAATGAATGCCCAGGAATTACAGCTTGATGTTATTGCTAATAACTTGGCTAATGTAAATACAGTTGGTTACAAGAAAAGCAGGCCTGATTTTGAGGATCTGGTCTATGAGATAGTCAAGGCACCGGGTACACCCATTGCTACTGGAAGTATGCTGCCTACCGGCGTTCAGATTGGGTGTGGTGTGGAGATAGCTGGAACACAAAAAATTCATACAGCTGGAACACCAAAAGAAACCGGGAATCCTCTTGATATGGCTATTACTAAAGATGGATTTTTTCAATTGTTGGCTCCGGACGGCAGTATGGTCTATACCCGTGACGGCTCATTTAAGCTGGATGCAGAGGGTAAGTTAGTTAATTCAAATGGGTATATCTTTCAGCCGGAAGTGGTTTTCCCTGAGGGTGTTACCCAGACAACCATTACCTCTGACGGCGTGGTTTTTGTTGAGTTAAAGAGCGAACCAAAGGTTATGCAGGAGATAGGACTGGTCGAATTGGCTAAGTTTATTAATCCAGCTGGATTGCTTTCCATTGGTAATAATGTTTATAAGGAAACCGCTGCCTCAGGTGCTCCGATAACCGGAACGCCGGGTAACGAAGGGTTCGGAGCAATTACACAACGATTCTTAGAAATGTCGAATGTTAATCTTGTAGATGAAATGGTAAATATGATTACGGCTCAACGAGCCTATGAGTTTAACTCTAAGGGTATCCAGACAGCAGATAATATGCTTGGGACAGCCAATGGGTTGAAGAGGTAGTCGGAGAGTCGGAGAAGTCAGACAGGTCAGACAGGTCTGAATAGTCTGACTTAAGGAGGATTCCATGAAATTATTGGGGTTCGTGATTGGTGCAATATTCTTTGCTATGGTTATCTTCTGGGTAAGTATGGGATATTGCTCAGGGGGAATTTCACGCGGAGACGCGGAGAACGCGGAGATGCTTTATGCGAGCATGGGGCATTGCTCAGGGTTAACACTGAAAACAGATACCGTGGTAGATGGAGACAATATTTTTCTCAAGGATATTGTCTCTTTGTCATCATGGTTACTGCCTAAGGATATGGGTGATATACTTATTGGAAATTCCCCTTTACCCGGAAAAAGTCGAAGTATTGGGGTAGATTATATCAAGCTCAAGCTCAAACAGTCAAAAAAAGAGGATGTATCCATTATAGGTGAAAAAATAGTAGTGGTTAGATCCTCTCAAAGGTTAGATGTAAATAAGGCAGTTGAGACAGCTAAAGCCTATATTGTTTCAACCTATAATAAGGAAAATATCAAGATTACTCCATACTCTGTTCCTGATGAGGTTATTTTGCCTGCGGGAGAAATAATCCTGCAGGTAGACGGTAACTATAATCTGCCTAAATTAAATAAAAGGCTTTTTATCCCGATAATTGTTAAGATAAATGGAAAACAGACGCAGATAATCAGGATTGGTTTTGAGATTCAGAAGATTCAAAGGGTTGTAATAGCTGCATCAGATATAAAGACTAAGCAGATAATAATCCCAAAGGATTTAAGGGTTGAAAAAAGGGATACTGGCTATTTAAGACAAACCCCGTTTACTAACATTGAGGAGGCTATAGGCAAGAGGGCAACTACTTTTATTAGGCAGGGAAATATTTTGACAAATTCTCTTGTCGAATGCCCGCCATATATTAAAAAAGGGGATCAGGTAATTATCACCAAAAGAATAGGAAACCTTACAATTGCTACTCCGGGCATCTCTTGTGAAGATGGAATGATTGGGGAAAGGATAAGTGTAAAAAACTCTGACTCCAAAAAGATGCTCAATGGGGTGGTTTGTGAAGGGAAAAAGATATTGATTGATTAGGTGTAACTACTCAGCATCCAGAAATAGAACGCTGATAACGCTGATTGTTATGATTAAATAAGATTTTTTTGTAGAATGTTTCAATAATTTTTTCAGTAATTTCTGAATGTTTATAATTATCTGGGTATATCATATTTATCTGCGTCATCTGCGTTCTATTGTATTTGATGGATTGTGATTAGAGTAACAATAGCTGAATAGTTACGATTAGGTAAAGAAGGCATGTGTCTTAAAAAAGGAGGTCGTTATGAAAAGATCAGAAAAGTTTTATTTTATCTTGATATTGTCCATTACACTGATAGTCTGGGTAAAGGCAAGGGTAACGGATGCAGAATCGCTGTGGCTTAAAGGGGAACAAGAAAGTTTTTATGCTGACTCAAAGGCAAAGAAGAAGGGAGATACTGTAACAGTAATTATTAGTGAATCATCTCAAGCCTCACAGAAGAGTTCAACTAAACGGGCAAAGGATATTGGTCTAAATGGAGCACCTGATGCAGCTAAAGCAGGGAAGGCAAACCTGTTAAGCTTCCTGCCATTTACCGGAGTAAAGGCTAAAAGCAGCTTTAACGGGGCAGGGGCAACTACTCGTACAGGACTACTTAATGCTATGATTACAGTG
>JAHIZN010000457.1 GCA_018814245.1 bacterium | reverse complement strand
TCGTTGGGACAACAGCCCTTGCATCCGGATCATTCACAACCACATTTACGGTTGATACGCAAAAGTATGGGGCAACAATAATCAGTGCAAAAGGTGCATCGAGTACCACAGCAACAGCAAGCACAACATTCTTCATCCTGCATGATGTTATCAGTATCAGTCCGACATTGGGTACGGTTGGGGACACAATAACCGTAGCCGGCACAGGCTACGGCTCAAATGGTACCTTCACAATTGACTTTGGGATAAATGCTAACATCCAGCAGGCAACAGCAAGTACGAATGGGTCATTCTCCTGTACCTTTACTGTGCCAATCCATGTCTATGGGACAGAGACTGTTACTACTACCTATGATGGCGGGGCTGGCTTTTCTACGGCTACATTCTTTGTTAATCCAAATATCACCAGTATCATGCCTACTTCTGGTACGGTTGGGGCAAGTATAACTATTAGCGGGAATGGGTATAATCCTAATGTTGGGACCATCAAGATCCTTCTTGGTAATAATCTCCGAAAGACAGGTATAACTTGTATTTCAGATGGTACTTTTAACAGTAACTTTATCATTGATGCTCAGCCTTATGGGACAACATCGGTTACAGCTGTTCATTCTAATTCGTCTTATTCATATATTAATGCTCAAGGCACAATAACTATTGGTGCAAGGATATATGATGTCTCGCCGTCTAATGGTACGGTTGGCAGTACAATTACCATATCCGGCAATGGCTTTGCTGCCAATAGCCCGGGAAGCATTACCTTTGGTCCAAATAACAGTTTCAGGGGGACATTCCCGGATAATACCTCAGGCAGCGGTACATTTACTAATATAACCTTTACGGTTGATGCTCAAGCCTTTGGGACAACCACAGTAGTTGCTACAACGGGTGATGCAATTGGTACCGGCAGCTTCAAGATACTGGCAAATATTAAGCCGCTCTCACCAACCATTGGTACGGTTGGCAGTTGGGTAACGATTAATGGGTTTGGGTTTAGCTCTGGTGCTACAAGCATTACCTTTGGTGGGACGAGTATGCCCAGTACCAACACAACGACCAATGGTACATTTACCATTTCCTTTACTGTCCCGCCAACACCGGGAACAACTGCAATTGTTCAGGCAACAAAGGGTGAGTCAACTGGCACAGATACATACACTATTATCCCGCGGATTTATAGTGTTGCCCCATCTCAGGGGAGTATTGGCACGCTTATTACGATTAAGGGTGATGGATTAGGTAATGAAAATGTGACCATTAACTTTGGTGCGGTTTTTGCCAGCCAGACAACAGCCAGTGCCGAGGGTACATTTACATGTGTTTTTACTGCCCCGGCTCAAGCCTATGGGACAACCAGTATTGTTGCTATTGGTCAGACAACGGCTACTCAGACTACAGGCAGCTATGTTGGTACCTTCAGTGTCCAGCCTTATATATATGAAATCACACCTACCACAGGCACCATTGGTACATTGATTACAGTCAATGGTTCTGGCTTTAGTGTGAATATGACAGCAGGAACAGTAACGGTTGGCGTAGAAGACAGGGGAACATTCAGCACATCTCAGGCAGGTACCTTTACATCTACATTCACGGTTGACTCACATGTTTACGGCTCAAACACAGTAACAGCTACAGATGAAAATAGTGTGAGCTATGCCAGGGTTGAAGGCTTTATTATGAAGCCGTTAATCAGTGTGTTACCCATATCTGGATATGTTGGTGATACGATTACTGTTTCAGGTGAGGGCTTTGGCAGCTCAGAGGTGGTAGTGGTTCATTTTGGTGAGGTGAAGACTATAGCCACACCAAGTGCAGGTGTAAACGGTGCTTTTTCGGTAAGCTTTACTGTGGCTGAGCAGCCAGCAACCATTACTATTACAGCAAATGGCACGGCTACGGGTGCTGCAACCAACACACCATTCTATGTAACCTCAAAGATAGTTGGCATTAGCCCAAATTCAGGTACGATTGGCACGGTTGTGGAGGTCAAGGGGCAAGGGTATGCGGCTGGTGAAACATTATGGGCAGATTTCGGTTCAAGTCTTAGTCTGCCAATGACCCCATCAACAGCTACAGTAACAGGGAGTTTTACAGCCAGCTTTGTCACGGTTAGTCAACCGTATGGAATACGCACGATTACAGTAAAACAGGGTGGAACGGTTGGTCGCCAAGCATCCGGCACATTTAGTGTTGAGGCAGTAGTAACCATGATAACTCCATCAAGGGGTACGGTTGGTGCATTGGTTACTGTAGAGGGAACAGGTTTTGGTCCAGTAGGTACTATTACCCTTGGATTGGATACAAATACCCGAGCAACATTTACCACTATTGCAACAAATGGTACCTTTTCTAAAACATTTACCGTTGATGCTCAAGTCTATGGAACAAAGACTATTACGGTTTTCCATGCTGGACTCACGCAGGTAAAGACAGGATCGTTTACTATAATGCCAAGTATTGCAGTGAATCCTACAGAGGGTACGGTTGGGGCAACGGTTGGCATCTCAGGTGCGGGTTATGGTGGAGGAGAAAGCGTAGAGATGGTTCTCGGGAATACAGCAACAAGAACAACATATAATGCAAGCCCAAATGGAACATTTAGTACGAGTTTTACCGTGGATGTTCAGCCACAACGAATTGAGAATGGTTCAACTACGGTAACAGGTTTTGGCACATTTATTGGTACTGCTGCTACAACAGGGTTGTATCTTAGAATAAATATTACTGATTTTAATCCTGTTCAGGGGACAGTGGGCAGCAATGTGACTATTAAGGGAAATGGGGCAGCGGATGGTTGTGAGGTTGCCCTTATGTTTGGTGAGGCAAAAGATGCAATGTCAATTCCAACCACTAATGGAACTTTTGAGTATACATATGTAGTAGACACACAATATGCCGGGACAAAAACGGTAGTAGTTATCGATGAGTATGGCGGAGGAACTCAGGATAGGGCAACAAAAACATATAAGATATTACCCAATCTCTGGATAGTTACACCTACCTCTGGAACAGTAGGAACAATTATAACTGTAGAGGGTGCGGGTTATGGAATAACTGAAACAGTGTCGGTTTTGTTTGAGAATGCTATAAGAACAACAGCTACAACCTCAGATGATGGAACATTTACCGCTAATTTTACTGCTTCATGGGTGCCATATGGTAATAGTGAGATTAAAGGAACATCTGCCTCTGGTGTAGGTCCTCCAACCAGTGAAGCAAAGGTTTATTTCTTTGTTTTACCAAAAGTTCTCGGTGTTGCCCCAGCATCAGGGACAGTAGGTACATCAGTTACGGTTTGGGGTAATGGATTTGCTGGTGCTGGAGCAAGGGTAAGGATTAATTTTGGGACAACAGATAGTATTGTTACAGTAAATCCAGATACAACATATGGAAGCTTCACGGCTGTCTTTGCTGCAACTATCCAGCCGGCAACTACAACTATCACTGCCTTTAGGATAGATACTGGTGATAATAGTGCTGGGGGTACAAGTACAGATATTTTCGTAATCAAGGGAAGGATTACAGATGTTACCCCACAGATTGGAACCATCGGTAGCTCAATTACTATTAAGGGTGATGGCTGGGCAGCTGATGAACAGATATGGATTGGTTTTGGCAAGACTGTGTCAAGGGCGTTAATTACCTCGCTGTATAATACTTCAGCCGGCACCTTTAGTTATTTATTTACAGTAGATAATCAGCCGGCAGGGATAACATCCATTACTGCAACAGGGGTGGTCTCACAGGCAGTTTGGGGGACAAAAACATTTCAGATAATGGGAAGGGTAGAGGTGTCACCAAAATCAGGAACTGTTGGCTCATGGGTAATGGTTACTGGATCCGGGTTTACATCAACAGACAGCGTGACAATCCATTTTGGCAAGACATCAACTATTACTCAGATTACATCTGATACAGCTGGCGGCTTTACAGTCAGCCTTACAGTAGATACTCAAAGTTTTGGATCAACTACAGTTAGAGCTACAGGCATATCAAGCGGTGAGGCAGAAAGGGATTATTTTACCATTATCGGCGAGATAATTGAGGTTATGCCGGGTAGTGGTCTGATTGGGATTAGCGTAACGGTTAAGGGTAATGGATTTGGTGCCTCTGAGCAGGTAAGGATAGATTTTGGCGGACATGTAAATATTGTTCAGGCAACAGCATCAGATGTAGGAACATTTAGTGCTATATTTACTGTTGATGCACAGGGTTATGGTGCTAAAGAGATTAAGGCTACTGGACAAACTACCTCGACCATAGGGACTGATACCTTTACCATTGGGGCAAGGATTACCTTAGTTACACCATCTGAGGGTACGGTGGGGTCCCAAGTACTGGTAGAGGGTGATGGTTTTGGTTCCAGTGTAGAGGTAAGTATTCTCTTTGGAGATGCTGGAACAGTAACTACCATTACCTCATCTACGGCAGGAACATTTTCCTGCACCTTTACCGCCAGGTCACAGAGCTATGGTTTGATTGCTATTACTGCCAAGGATACTCTGGGGGCTCAAGGCACAACATCAAGCTATACCATTTGTCCAAGTATTACCAGTATATTGCCTGCACAGGGAACAATTGGTCAATCGATTGCTATCAACGGTGAGGGGTTTAAGTATAATGAGACAATAGATATCTCTGTCAGTGGCAGTGTGGTGGTAAAGAGCTGTAGTGTTAATTCTCTTGGTCAGATGACCGGGACATTTACTGTTGGTACGCAGACAGGTGGGACAAAGACTGTTTTAGCTGATGGTCAGCTATCTACCTCAGCTACCTATACCTTTAAGATGATTCCAGATATCTATGTGGTTAATCCAGGAAGTGCGATTGTAGGTACACAGATTCGGATTCGTGGAAACGGTTATACCGGGACAAATACACCTATTAGTATTGACTTTGGTACTACACCAAAGATAGGGACATTGGCAGCAGGTTATGCAGAGACTACTGATGGTCAGGGAACATTTGAATATTATTTTAATGTTAATACACAACCCTATGGAACAACAACAATTAAGGCGTATGAGGATTTAACGGGACAAACAGCAGAAAAGATTTTGGTTATTTTGCCTAAAATTACTCAGATAACACCACAGAGTGGAACGGTAGGATTAATAATAAGCGTTTCAGGTACTGGATATGCGGTAGGATCAACAAAGGTATTTTTAGGGACAAATCCCGATCCAAGGAAGTCTTTCACAGTAGTTTCAAATGGTTCTTTTGATGCTACCTTTACTATTGATGAGCAGCCGTATGGAAGTAAAACTGTTACGGTTAAATCTTCTAATCCGAGTCTTTCCTATATTACTGATACCGGCAGCATCTTCATCACCGCCAACATCGTGTCCATCACCCCCAGCAGTGGTACCATTGGTACATCTGTTACCATGCAAGGCTCTGGTTTTGAGGCAGGGCAAAATATCAAGCTTGATGTTGGGTCATCAACAACTAATCCTGCGACACAAACCACTGCTGGCGGTACCTTCACGGTTGTCTTTGCTGTGCCGACAAATGAGGGGGCAACAACCACGGTGCTGGCTACCGGTGCGGTGGCAACAGCCTCGACTATTTTTATGGTGCAGGGCAGGATAACAAGTGTAAATCCTACACAGGGTACGGTGGGGAGCAGCGTAACCATCTCAGGGGATGGATTTAAGAAGAGCGAGACTATTAAGGTTGAATTTGGGACAGGCAGGTCATTTACTACCTCAATCAATGAATATGGAGAGTTTGTTAATGTTGTCTTTACGGTTGATACTCAAGTTTATGGGACAACGGAGATAAGGGTTACTGGTCAGGCATCAGGGCTTATAGCCTCAACCAGCACATACAAGATACTCTCTGACTTGGTGGCAACACCCGGTAGCGGTACTGTGGGTACAACGATTAACCTGCTTGGTACAGGGTTTGGTACCCTTGAACCTATCTGGATCGATTTTGGAACAATTGTAACTAAGGTTACAACTAATGGGGCATCTTCCGCAGGATTATTTACCACGAGCTTTACCATTGATACCCAACCCTATGGATTAACTACTGTCAGGGCAAGGTGTGGTGCTGGTACGCCGGATAAGATTATTCAGGTACAGATTAATCCCAATATCATCTCTGTTACGCCCTCATCCGGAAGCGTGGGAACATCGGTTACTGTTTATGGAAATGGTTATGGAATATCAGAGGATGTCAGGATAAAATTTGGGACAAATCCAACCATTGCTACTGTTTCCGGCAATGCGTATGGCTCGTTTACAGCTACATTTAGTGTTGATGTACAGGCAGCAGGTACTACTACGATTATCGCCTACAAACAAGACTTGATTGCTTCATCTGAGATTGCCTTTGTAATTACAGCCAATAGTCAGCTTGTGGTTACACCTACAATCGGTACAGTAGGAACATCGATAACGATTACTGGCTCTGGATTTGGGACAAATGAATGGATAAAGGTTGATTTTGGTACAGATATTCCCTATGCACCTGCATTGTCTCAGGCAAGTGATGCAGGTACATTCTCTAAGGCGTTTAATGTAAACGATCAAAAGCGAGGAAATACGCTAATCACGGCTACAGGCAGCAGTACGGCACAGGCAGTAACCGGGTATTTCTTTGTCAAGCCAGATATTATTGGCTTTACACCTACGATTGGAACAGTGGGAACAATAGTTACCGTGTGGGGTAGCGGGTGTGCTAATCCAGATACTCTGGGGATAGATTTTGGCGGCACGACAGATATTGTTACTGTGGCGACCACACCATATGGTTCATTTACGGCAACATTTACAGTGGATACGCAAGTTTATGGGACAACTACGGCTACGGTTAGTACTAATGAGATTAAAGATGAACCTAATACTAAGGAGGATTTGACCAAGACATTCTTCATCCAGCAGGCATGGGTTACATTTACCCCAAATACCGGTACAGTGGGCACATTTGTAACAGTGGCTGGTAATGGGTTTGCTGGTGGTGAAGGGATTGTGGTGAGCTTTGGTACAAATCCAACCATAACAACTACCAATGCGGCAACAAACGGCTCATTTACAGCAATATTTACAGTTGATGTGCAGGTTTCTGGTGCTGATACGCTGGTTATGGCTAAGGGAACGACAACACTGGTTTATATTACAGATAATTTCACTATTTTACCCCAGATTGTTTCCTCTAATCCAACACAGGGCACGGTAGGCACGGTGATTACCATTGTTGCCAATGGGTATGGATCAGAGAGCGTGAAGATTACCTATGGTGAAGGTACCTATGCGGGTTCAATGACAGTAAATACCAGCCAGTATGGCTCGTTTACCACCTACTTTACGGTAAATACTCAGAGCTATGGGACAAAGACTGTCTCTGTTTATGGACAGACTACAGCCCAAACAAGTACATCTATCTTTAAAATAATCCCACAGGTAACTATAACACCTACCACAGGGTCTGTTGGTACACTTGTAACAATTAATGGGAATGGTTTTGGTGATCCTGAGCAAGCGACTGCTGTTTTGGGGATAACAAGCGTTGCTACTCCTACAACAAATCTTCAAGGTGTAATTTGTAGTGGGAATACATTTGCTATTGATGAACAGCCCTATGGCGATACTCCGGGTACGGTTACAGGTATGGCAAGTCAGTATTCGGTTAATTTCCCTGGTTTCCCTGATCAAGGCTTTAAGATATTGGCAAATCTTACACAGGTTCAGCCAACAGAGGGCAGCGTTGGAACAAGGATTACGGTTTATGGTAACGGCTTTAAAAAATTGACAGAAGTAAATATTAAGTTTGGTGGCACAGACAATATAGTTATGCCCTTTCTTGCCAATGGCTACGGAACATTTACCACAACATTTACAGTGAATACTCAAGCCTATGGTACAACTACGGTTACTGGGATGCAATCTGGTTATGATAGGGCAGCAAAGACCGTCAAGATATTACCTGCCATTATCAGCGTTAATCCCTCATCAGGACCGGTTGGATTGATGGTAACCATTATTGGTAATGGCTATCCAGCAAATAATAATCTCAGAATAGAGTTTGGGTCGCAGGGCAGTATTGCCAATACCATGTCAGATGCAATCAGCGGTTCGTTTACGGTTTCGTTTGCTGTTAATACCCAGCCCGCCGGCACAACCACAATCAGGGTTTGGGATTCGGGCGGTACAATAGGTACTGCATCTACCTTTAAGATTGGTGGACGGCTTACAAGAATATCACCAAATACCGGGTCAGTGGGAACAGTGGTTACATTAGAGGGTGATGGGTTTGGCAGTCCGGATGGATTGAGGGTTGATTTTGGTGATGGAACTGGATGGGGTATTCAAACATTGAGTATCACTGGCGGTACATTTGCCACCACCTTTACGGTAAATACTCAAATGTTTGGCACAACAACAATTACTGTTACCGGTACCCAGAGCTTGGCTGAGGCTCAAGGGATATTTGCTATCAGCCCTAATATTATCAGTGTAACACCGCTTTTTGGGACAGTAGGCAGTCAGGTAACGGTTAGAGGTAATGGTTTTGTTGCCACAGAGGATATAAGCCTCAAGTTTGGTGTTTTTCCATGGATTGTAACCGGTTCAGCCACAGATACAGGCTCGTTTACGGTAGGGTTTACGGTTAATACACAAGGGTATGAAGTAACAGGCATCACTGTTTATGGGGTTGATATAAATAGAAATGCAGCTACATCCACCTATCAAATCATGCCCAGGATCATTGAGTTTACGCCAATAACCGGTACGGTTGGCTGTTTGGTAACCATTTCAGGTAATGGCTACGGAGCAGATTCAACGGTCAGGATTATATTGGGAACAACAGCACGGAAGGATACCGCGGCAAGCCCTTACGGCAGTTTTACGACAACTTTTACCATTGATACGCAACCCTATGCTGCAACAGTAGTTACTGCTACTGGTACGACATATTCAGAGAGTGGTACCAAAAGCTTTTCTATCCTGCCTGCTATCTGGCAGGTAGCACCGTTTGGCGGCAGCGTTGGGGCAACCATATCCATTCGAGGGAATGGATATGGAGCAAGTGCCGGGGTTAATGTCTGGTTTGGATCAACCCCTGGAAGCAGGAGCACGACCAATACAGATGCCACCGGCTCATTCACCACGAGCTTTACCATTGACACTCAGGTTTATGGGACAACATCACTCCTGGCAAAGGGTGTTGGTGGTGAACTTGCAACAAATACGGTGAAGATATTGTCAAACATCACCTCTGTTGTTCTTGGTGCAGGTACGGTGGGTTCAATCGTAGATGTTACAGGGAATGGGTATGTGGCTGGTGAGACTATTCATGTTGATTTTGGGACAGATCCGAAAGTGCTCACTACAAGCGGAAATGAGGGATCAGCGGTGCCTGCTGATGGCTCATTTGCCCGCAACTTTGTGGTATCAACACAGCCTTATGGGGCAACAACAGTAAGAGCATTCGTAGAAGACAGCTATTATACAACGATTACAGAGGCAACATCTACCTTTAGTATTCTACCCAATATAATTAGTATTTTACCATTAAGTGGAACGGTAGGGAGCAGCGTAACCGTTGCCGGTAATGGATATTCTGCCACACAAACGGTAAGCATTGACTTTGGAGATAAATTAGAGATTGGTAGCGGTAGTTCTGTGGCAGAGGGTTCATTTACTGTTCTCTTCTCTGTGGATTTACAGTCGTATGGGACAAGAACCATAACAGCCAGATATGGCAGTCAGTCAGATGCAAAGCCATTGTTTACGATTATTCCCAATATTCGTCTGGTAACGCCTTCAGCAGGAACGGTTGGCTCTCAGGTAAGCGTGGAAGGTGATGGATATGG
>JAHIZN010000341.1 GCA_018814245.1 bacterium | reverse complement strand
TTGAAAGGGAAATGGAGACATTGCTTATTCATGGGTTACTGCATTTGGCAGGATATGATCATTCTGCGGATGATTGGGAACAAGACGAGATGTGCAAGAGGCAGATGGCATTAGTAGGGGCAACCCCCTGTGGTTGCCCAATATTGGAAGGATGAAACACCGCAGAAGGAGGAAGACTGATGCGATTTTTTTACGGCATAACAGACAGCTTTAACTATGCTATTGCTGGTGTAATCCATGGGCTAAAGACCCAGAGAAATATGCAGATCCATGTGATTGCAGCAACAGTTGTCCTTGTTGCCAGCCTGTTTCTTAACCTTAGCCGGTTAGAATTGGTAGCCTTGTTCTTTGCCATTTCCTTAGTGCTGATAAGTGAAATGTTTAATACAGCTGTTGAAACCATGGTGGATTTGATTACTGACTCTCATCACCCATTAGCAGGCACAGCAAAGGATATTGGTGCTGGTGCGGTTCTGATTGCAACAATAAATGCTCTGGTTATAGGATATCTTATTTTATACCATCGATTTAGTATTGACCATGGCTTTTTACAGATTACCCCGCCGCCAATCCATATCACTTTTACCAGCCTTGCGTTAGTTGTTATTATAGTTATTGCTGTCAAGGCTGGATATGGATGGCATGCATTCTTAAGGGGTGGTATGCCCTCCGGTCATGCGGCTGTGGCTTTCTCTATCTGGGTTTCAACAACATTTATCAGTCAGGATATTTTAGTCTCATTGCTGGTATTTGTTACAGCCATTTTAATTGCCCATAGCCGTATCAAGGCAAGGATACACAGTCTGACAGAGGTGCTTGCCGGAGCCTTTATCGGTACTGGGATGACATTGATCATATTTCTTATGTGTAGGTGAAGGAAAGCTGTCAGCTGTCAGCAATTCAACGATTCAGCAATTGTTAAATTGATGAATTCAGAGAGCCACTCTGGCAGAGATAGTAACTCTATCACAGGAAGGCGTAAAGTCAGGAACGCTTCATTTGCCTTGATGTTATGGTTGGAGTTCAGGCTTTAGCCTTTTATTGCTTAAGCTTTTGGCTGAACGCTTCTACAATGGTGAAAAATGCTTACAATAGAACTAATTAGCTTAATCTTATTATTGGGTGCTTCTGCTTTCTTTTCCTGTTCAGAGGCAGCCCTGTTCTCTTTGGATAGAATAAAGGTAAAGCAGATGCCGCAAGATGCATGTATTCCTCGATTACTCAAGGAGCCGCATCGGCTTCTGGCTGTTTTGCTTTCAGGGACAACCATTGTCAATGTTGCTGCCTCTGCGTTGGGGACACTGATAGCCATAGATATTTGCCAAAGGATAGGGGTAATCAAGACAGTCGGCACAGGCTTTGCCATCGTCATCATGACTATTTTGATTCTTTTTTTTGGGGAGATACTCCCTATTGTTATGGGTGCGACGAAGAGTGAGAAAATAGCCCCATGGATAGCCCATCCGATAAGGATATTCTATCTGCTTTCTACACCATTTCAGGTGTTAATTGTAGGCATAACAGGTGCAATTGTAAGATTGATAGAAAAACACCCCTATTTCAAGAAGGATCTATCAGAACTTGTTACTGAAGAGGAATTAAAGGCAATGGTTGATGTTGGGAAAAAAGAGGGTGTGCTGGATGAACAAGAAAGGAGGATTATCCACAGTATCTTTGAGTTTGGCGATATCATGGTAAAAAAGGTCATGATTCCCCAAAAGCAGATGAGCTGCATTGCCATAGAGGACTCATGGGAAACAATGGTCAAGGCAATAAAGGGTCATTCAAGGGTGCCTGTATTTAAGGATACAATAGATAACATCATTGGAATGCTTTATGCCAGGGATGTTATTGAGATGCTGCGGAATGAACCCAATATTAATCAGGACAAAATACTAAAATTACTCAGAACCCCTTATTATGTTTCAGAGTCAATGATGGTTAACGAATTGCTGAAGGAGTTTCAACGCAAAAAGCTACAGATAGCCTTGGTACAGGATGCAGAAAATAAGACAGTAGGCATTGTGAGCATGAAGGATTTGCTGGAGGAGATTGTAGGGGAGATTCATGAGGAATCGCCAGGGATAGGAGTTAGGAATTATAAATTATGAATTATGAATTATGAATGGGAGAAGAAAAGAAAAGTACACGACAAGGCAACATCTCAGATATTTGTTTGTTTCTTCGTAACTACTCAGCTATTGTTATTTTAAGCACATTTGTAGCTACTTAGGCAGCAAGAATACAGAATTCAGGAGTCAGAATTCAGAATAGCTCCAGAGTAAGCCTATAAATCCCATTATCTCTCTCTCAATATCCCCATATTTCCTGCGAAAACTATCATAGCAGGTGTTTTCATTCTGACTTCTGACTCCTGAATTCTGTATTCTTGCTGCTTGTTAATTACTGAATTGCAGAAGGGACGAGCCCTGTCCCTACAACGAGCGATCCTCCAGTCTTTTCACCGCATCCAATGCTATCTGTATCTCATCCTCAATTGCCAAAGCTATCTCCTCTGTCTCCATAACCTGTTCACCGTAAAGGATATTACCTGTTGCCGCAAGGATTGCCCCAACCTTTATTCCACGAACAAGCCCAAGAGCAAACAACCCGGCACATTCCATCTCAAAGGCAAGTACGCTCTTATTCTCCCATTCCCTTGCCTGAGGGATTTCACGATAAAAGGCATCGCTCGTAGCAATTATACCTACACTGCATGCTTTTTTAAGGGCTTGAGCAGCGTCTACAATTGCCCGCAGAACGGTATAATCCGGCACAGGCGGCAATAATTCCAAATCGTATGCCCTTAAAATACCACACAAGGGTACTGCTCCACTCGGAATGATTATCCTGCCGGGTGGAATGGTTTTTTGAATTGCCCCGCATGTTCCGATACGGATAACGGTTTCTACCCCAAGCATCTTCATTTCTTCAAGGACAATACCTGCTGAGGGACAACCCATTCCGGTAGTTACAACAGAGACAGGAATGTCGTCATACTTCCCGGTATAAGCTACAAGCCCCCTGAAATCATTGATCAATCGGGCATCTTTAAGATACTTTTCAGCAATCATCCTTGTCCTGCCCGGGTCGCCGGGAAGCAAGGCATATTGGGCAATATCGCCTGGTTGGCACTTAAGATGATGAGGTTGTTCCGTCATATTTCATATTCCTTTTTCATGATGAGAGGTTGCTGTCATTAAATAGCAAGAATTCAGTATTCAGAATACAGGAGTCAGAATGAGAACACCTACATGAGGTCAGCAAATTATTAGAAGCTTACCATGGAGTTATTCTGGATTCTGGATTCTGGATTCTGAATACTTGAACAGTTCCTACCATGTTTCACATCCCTCTCCAAGGTGACAGGTATCATTAAATAGTGTCAGGCAAGCCTTGTCACCCCAACAATCCAGAATACTTACAGATGCGTTTTTCAGAGCTACGAACCATATTTTATTCAGGTTCATTTCCAGTAAATGGGCAATATAGATACTAATCACCCCGCCATGAGCCACAATCATTATTTTTTCATCCTGCTCATGCCTTTTCACAATTTCAGCCATAGCAGCCACCACCCTGTCACGAAACCCTATAACCGTTTCTCCGCCAGGGACAGATACCCTTAATGGCTCAGAATACCACAATTCAAACATTTCCGGATATTCCTGTTGCAATTGGCTAAAATGCTTCCCTTCCCATTCTCCAAGCTGTATTTCTCTAAGATCATGGCAGATATTGATGGACAGGTCATGTGTGCTGGTAATAATTTTAGCAGTAGAATGGGCACGAGCCAAGGGGCTGCTATAAACAGCATTGATCTTGCATCCATTATTAAATTTATTTGCGAGCATTTCTGCTTGATGAGATCCCTTTTTGCTTAAAGATGGGTTGCTTGTTCCCTGAACCCTTCCCTCTTCATTCCAGACAGACTCTCCATGTCGTATGAGGATTAATTGCATGTATTTACACTACCTTTGGCAAGATGGCTCAGGTTGAAACATTTTTGCAAGAGCATATCCTCCCAATACTCCCAGTCCAAGCATGATTAATGTTCGTATGCCTTCATCTGAATTGCGTATTGTAGTATCTTCACTTAAAATATCAGCCAACTCATAGGTTTCTGGTTTTGTTATACTACGGCGCTCTACCTTGTTAAGTAAATATTTTTTTCTTTCCTCTGCTTGAGAATGCTCAATAGCCTTTGCATTTGCATCCTTATCCAATGCCTTTCGGCATGCCTCCATTGTCCATGACATTTATAATCCCTCCTTTAATAACCTTGTTTATCCTGTTTTGTTAATTTGAGAGTACACAATTCACCTTCCATCACCCAACTTTTTTCTTTAAGTTTCTCAATCATGTCTCTCATTTTTTCAATTTCTTTTATTTTTTCCTCTATGCTTGCAAACCGTCGCTCAACATACATAACTACACCCAACATGACTATAATTGCTACTACTATACTTGCTATATTAGCCACAGACGAAAGCTCCATCAATCTCTCCTTACTGATTTAAGCACCTACCCAAAAATGGTCGGGGCGACTGGATTCGAACCAGCGGCCTCATCGTCCCGAACGATGCGCGCTACCAAACTGCGCTACGCCCCGATATAATATAAAATTAAAAATTATGAATTAAAAATTAAAAATGAGGAAATACCCGCAAGGGGATGTCCTTATCTATCATTCACTCCATCCATATTTTCCAATCAAAGGGACAAAGACACATCCCCCTTCATATGATGTAATAAATTCATCCCCTTTTTTATCAATAATGGTCAATGTCTGGGTATATCTATCCCCTTTAGGAATAACAAGGCGACCACCATCTGCTAATTGAGATAACATAGCTTTTGGGACATCGGATGGTGAGCCGGCTGTAACGATAATCCTATCAAAGGGAGCATACTGCGATAAACCATAGCTTCCATCACCAACAATAAGCACGATATTCCTGTACTTTAGCTTATGAAGCAATATATCCTCAGCCCGTTCGCTTAGTTTCTTGATTCGTTCAACAGAATAAACCTTTTCAACTAATCCTGATAAAATAGCAGCCTGATACCCTGAACCAGTACCAATCTCCATGACTCGTTCTGTACCGCTTAATTGTAAAATCTGAGTCATGAAGGCAACCATATATGGCTGAGATATTGTCTGCCCAAGCCCAATAGGCAGAGGATGATCATCATACGCCCTGTCCTGAAGAGCATCCTCTACAAACATATGCCTCGGCACCCTTAAAAAAGCATCCAGTACCTTCTGGTCAGTAATTCCCCTTCTTGCTAACCCAGATACCATCTGTTTTCTTTCAGAATCAAATCTTGTTTTTCCTATATCTTTCATAATTAGTTTTATATTATACACTACAAGTCAAGGTTTGTCTATAATTTTTTTTTCAAGCTGTGCAATTAAATCAGCAATTCTTCTTCTGTTCACCGAAAATTGTTGATTGACAATCATTAATTTTTATGGTATGATAATAACTTGGTAACTATTCAGCAGCAAGAATAAAATGCCACAGATTCACAGATTAAGCATATGAAATATTCGCAAAAAGGAATATCCAATTAGTGTTAATGTAAACTTTGGCGAAAATCTCATTAATACCAAAAAGGTAACTACTCAGGTATCTCATTTTCACACATGACATGAAATCAGTCAATACGCTTTTACAGAGAAAGAGCCACAAAGGGTGTAAATATTGGTGGTATCTCCCTTTTCCCCATTATCTCCCTATCTCTCTATTCTCTATCC
>JAHIZN010000340.1 GCA_018814245.1 bacterium | reverse complement strand
TTTACGCAAGAGGAAGAACCACAAAGGGTGTAACTCCTTAAGACGCAACCTCTTGTCAATAGTTCTTCTCATTTGCAATTATCTTGTTATCGCTCACAATTATTTTCACTAAGTGTTTACACCCTTTGTGATTCTTCTCTTTTTTGTTGCACTTGCTACTGGCTATCAGGGTACTTTACCCGTGAAATTTTTGCTTTTTGTGCAAGAAAATTTACAACATTTTCGCTAATTATATGCTGCACGATGGGTTAGATGTGTGAGACTTTGCTTTGTGGCATTTTGCAGCTCTTGTAATTTACTACACATCCTTTTTGGTTTCAGCTTGTCCGAATTAGGATACTACAGTCTTTCTTCTCCTCTCTTAAAATTCATAATTTATAATTCATAATTCATAATTATCTTATGTGCTATAATGAGCATTAAAACTCACATATTCTGTTGTAAGATCGCACCCAAGCACCACAGCTTCTTGCGTGCCCTGCTTCAAGTCTATGATTAGCTCAACCTCATCCATGGATAATAGTTGATGAGCCTCTGCATGATCAAACCCTCTGGCACAACTATTCCTGACTAATTGTACCTTGCCAACATAGACATCAATATCTTTCAAGTCAATTTCAACACCTGTATTTCCGATGGCACACAAAATTCTTCCCCAATTAGGATCTGCACCAAACACGGCACACTTAACTAAGGTAGAATTGGCAATAGATAAGCCAATTATTTTTGCACTATTTTTATCCGGGGCATTTTTTACAAGTATTCTGACAAGCTTTGTTGCCCCCTCGGCATCCCTAATGATCATGGTTGCCAGCTCAAGGCAAACGAGATTAAGCCCTGCTTGAAGTATATTCAAATCAGACTCATTTGGCACTATACCAGATGCCCCATTAGCAAGAATGGCCACCATATCATTTGTGCTGGTATCTCCATCAATGGTTATGGAATTAAATGAGCCATTGACTGCCTCCTGAAGCATTTTATTTAACAATTCCTTGGGCAACATAGCATCTGTAGTCAAAAAGGAGAGCATGGTGGCCATATTTGGGGCAATCATGCCAGCACCCTTTGCCATACCGCCAATGTTCACCTGCTTGCCTTGAATTATAATCTCTACAGCTGCCTGCTTTGGTCTGGTATCAGTGGTCATGATTGCCTCAGCCGCAGACAGACAGCCATCTCTACTTAAGACAGACAGGGCATTATGTATCCCTGTCTCTATCTTGTTCATTAGTAGAAATGTCCCTATCTTTCCGGTAGAGGCAACAAGGACAGAATCACTTGAAATGTTTAGTCCGGCAGCAACAATCTCTGTCATCCTTTGTGCATCCAACAGCCCCTGTTCCCCTGTGGCACAGTTGGCACAGCCGCTATTTACTACAATTGCCTGAATCGTTGAAGCAGAGGCAAGATGCTGCCTTGAGATGCTAATTGGTGCGGCACAAAACCTATTGGCTGTAAATACCGCAGCTGCAACAGAGGGCTCTTGAGAATAAATAATTGCCAGATCATTACCGGTTGTTTTTAGCCCACAACGAACCCCTACTGATAGAAACCCGGATGGGGCAGTGATACCACCAGAGATTTGTTGGATATTTGTGTGCATCTTGATTCTCTTCTCCTCGATTCCTTGTCTTTGCTGATAGTTAATATATGCAATCCGATAAATAACTTGACATAACAGTTGTAGGGACAGGGTTTGTCCCCCCCCCAGACTCCTGCAGGAGTTTACTCCTGTGAATGCAGAGCCTGCCCCTGCGAATGCATGGGGGTAGGAGTGACAGTTGTTGATAGTGGCAGACTTTGTCCGAAAAAGCGTTATGTGTCAACTTAATTAATGGATTGCATATATTATACCAAAGCCCTTAAGCATTGTCAATCTTTTTGTCGTCATCATTATCCAGAGTAATTATGGGTTGGACATCCGGTGCTTGAGGGGCTGCCTTTTTGCTTAAACCAGCAGTAAATAGGTTTGCTAAGGTTAATAATATCTGGTAGTTTATGTTGTCAATGCCCGTATTTTCTTTTACGCTTCTAATCTCTATTATTCCAACAACCTTATTTTGTTTTTTAAGGGGAAGACAGAGCGGGGTTTCATACAACTCATAATTGGTAATATCTCCTCCTCCGCTGGCAGTGGGTAGAGGGGTAGAATAGGTAGGTATTCCGGTGATAGCTACCTTTCCTGCCGGACCCTCTCCTACCTTTATTTTTATCTCATTAGATAAAAATCCTCTCCATGCAAGGGTAAAGAGAACATCATTTGTTGCGTCTAATAAAAGAAGACGATAGCTTTTGAGATTCAGGGTATCAGCAGCCTCATCAAAAGCCTTTGTCATTTCATCTATGCTCACAGACGCGGTAATTTGCTGGGTAAATTTTTCTATAGCAGTAAATTTATTAGCTATATCATCCAGCTTTTGGGTAAGAATAGCTGCTTTTTTCTTTAGCCGATCAAGTGCCCTTCTTGAATGAGCTGCACCCATAGCAACAGTAGCTGCATGGGTGAGAAATTTTCTTATATCCTCTATGGATTTATGGTTATATTCCCAAATTTTTTCCTGATTATCAATCCACAAAACACCCAGAACCTTATCTTCTATAATTAAAGGCATCGCAACCAATGATTTGATCTTATGTCTTTCTATAAACCTTTTGGCTACATGTTCTTCTCTTGCTGTATCTGTAATGATTAACCCTTCTTTTTTCTCTATAAGAAGAATAAATAATTCATCTCCCTTTTTTAGCAGCATTTCTTTTACCCTGGCAGGTGATAGTTTGTTTGAATAATAACCAACCAATTCATTTGCATCATCATTCAGAAACAGAACAATGCATCTTTCCATGTCAATAAGCTGAAGAATTTCTTTTGCCATGTATTCTAAGAGATTGTCCAGATTTGTTAATCCAAACATCTTTATGGCTGTTTCGTAAAGGTCAAAAAATTTATCCTTTTTTGCCTTTGTTCGATTCAACATATTGGATTTTATTTCTATCTCTCTCTTATATTTTTTTAATTTGGAGGAAAGAAAACCAACAAGACAGGTAACACCCCAGAATAGTGGCAGGGTAGTTGCAAGCAGATTAGAATAACCAATCTTTTCTGCATCCTCAATATGAGCCAGAATACCGATCAAATACGAGGTTGTGACCAGAATAATCACATATAACCAGCCGGCAAAATCAAAGTAAACCGCAGCCAGCACAAGGGGAACAAGGTAGATTATATGAAAATTGCTAATTATTCCACCCATGAAATCTATTATCAGGGTTAAAAACAAGACATCAAGGGTATAGACCAGATAAGGGAATGTTTGATGGGTTTTTATGCTATCTGGTAGTGCCCGATAAACAAAACAAGAAACAGCACTAAGGATAATTATCATGCAAATACCAAAGGTATTAACTATTTCTGCATGAGGCAAAAATATAATCAGGAATATAAAGAAAATAATTCCCAATCTTACCCATGAAGAATTATAGATAAATCGATCTATTTCCAATTCTTGATCCATGTTTGCTCCTATTGTAGGGGCAGACCCCTGTGCCTGCCCTCTGTCTATAATGTCATCAAACTGTGATAGTTCACCGTGAATCATAATTTTCAATTCAATTATTAAGCGACTTTTCTTGGGGTCATGCTCAAGACCAAATCATGTCAATCTTGTTTACAGAGAAAGAATCACAAAGGGTGTAACTTCATAGATACAACCATGTTTCCTAAGATATACACCCTTTGTGGCTCTTTCCCTTTTTGTTGCAATAGCTATTAGCTAACAAGCTCCCAAATCGCTAACTTAAATTGAAAGAAATTATGATTCCGTTTGAAGCAGCACATCCCCACAGACCGTCGAAAAACAGAAAATTCAAAAGGGTGTGATTAATATATGCCCTACTGTCGTGTCAACTTTAACTTGTCGTATAACAATTTGTAGGGACATCCCTACAAGAGATGCTCTCCTCTTGTGGGTGTCCGTTAAGCAGGGACAAGGGGATAGCACACCTGGCACCCTGCAGCTACGATGTGATCGATTGTTGTGTGTGAGAATCTTTGTAGCTGCGACCTGCCAGAGGTGCTCTCCTCTTGTGGTCGCTTATTGGTGGGGCAGAAACAGAGGAGGCAGCACCTCTGTCACCCTGTCCATACATAATTAACTATGCGACAATTAACAGTTGACTCGACACTACAAACATTGGAATGAACTGCCCTCCGTGTGAGATACATTCCCAACAGGCGTGCAAACGAATCGTCCGCTTAGTATGTAATGACATGGCAATGCGGAGCGTTCCGTATCTGCTCTTGCTTGATTACTAACCACCAACCCTTGTCTTCCATCTCCGATGAAGCCAGAACCATTGGTCAGGATATTGATAAATATACTCTTCCAATCCTTTACACCAAAGCCTTGTATTTATAAAAACATCCTCTTTCCAATTATCTGTTTTAATAAGTTCAAGGGGCTTAGACATAATCATTTGATACCCTGATCCCTTTCTTATCAAACAGGTAATAATTATAGGGGCAGAGGTTCTTAAAGCTAATATCGCAGGACCTTTTGCTGTTGATGCCTGCTTGCCGAGAAAATCAACAAATATCCCATGACTCCCGGCATCCTGATCCGCTACAAGGATAAGAAGCCCTCCCTGACTCAAAATCTTGACAAGATTTTTATAAGGCTCCTCATTAGTAACAATTACGGCTCCAGAAGAGATTCGGTATTGATTGATTACCTCATTGGTTAGTTCATTGTTTTGTGGATACGCAACAGCTGTTAAGGGATAACCAAAGACCCTATAGACAGGGTTTATTAACTCCCAATTGCCAAAGTGTCCGACAACATTGATTACCCCTTTTCCCTGAGCCAGGGCTGCATCCATATATTCTTTTCCTTTTATCTCGACAAATCTGTCTACAAACCTCCTGTCTACCCAAGGGATATAGAAAAATTCAGCCAAGCTCTGGCCAAGGTTAACATACACTCGTTTTATAATCTTGTCTATCTCTTGTAATTTTTTATCCTTGAATACAGCACAAAGATTTTCCCGGGCAACCTGACGGTGTGAACGATCAACAAGATATGCAACTATTCCTATACACGCCCCTATTTTTCTGGAAATTCCAAAGGAGAATAAACTAAACACTGTTTCGAGAATCTTCAGGAAATAATATTCTATATGCTTCCGCATCCCTTCATACCCCATGACATTTATAGCAGCACAAGCATCCTGCTTGTGTTCACCAGCAGGCATTGTTGCAGATGCCAATATTGGACAACCACGGGCAGACTGTGTGAAAACTCAAGTTCACGATAATTACCCATAGGAGCAATGCCCCCGTGCCTGCCCTCTGTCTCTACAATCTGTTGCAGCACGATCTGTCGTGTCAATCTCGCTACAAAGAAAGCAGCAATTCTCGGTGAACATACGAAAAAATAGAGTTTTCACTTAAAACTACATACTTGTTGCATATTGCTGCATATTCTTGACAAAAATAGAATAAAATTAGACGAGCAAGACATATTTATGCTTTTAGACACACTTAAAACTGTTTTTCATCCTTCACGGTTGATATGAATCTTATCTAATCTTGCATTCAGGACACACCAATCCCTATCTTATCTTAATTGAGAAACCTATTTACCTTAAATTACATACAAAATTTTCATCTTGCTATGGAGACTTAAAACATATCTGATATTTTGTTGGTGTTAAGG
>JAHIZN010000339.1 GCA_018814245.1 bacterium | reverse complement strand
TAAAATCGAAGGGAAGATTACAGGGTTATCATTCCTAAGGGGATAAGTTGTATTATCCTCATATTTTTCTAATCCCTATATCTCCTTATCTCCTCCATAATCCCCCACATCTCCTTTTCTTACACTACCTGAACGGTTACGAATTTTGTAATATTATGATACACTGAATTGCAGGATTTGTCAAGAAAAATCTCAGCAATTCTCATTTTGAAAGAGTGAGGAATGAATCTGTAAATCGACAGGAATTGCTCAATAAAGTGCCTTATTACTTTTTAATTTTCTGGAATTGCCGCAGGATATTGAGCAGTTACTTATATCCTAACATTTGTAAAAGAAACCCTCATCCCTCATCCCTCATCCCTCATCCCTTATCCCTTATCCCTTATCCCTCATCCCTCATCCCTCATCCCTTATCCCTTATCCCTCATCCCTTATCCCTTATCCCTTATCCCTCATCCCTCATCCCTTCTAATTATACACCTTTCCCCAGTACTGTCGGAGATAATCAAGCTTGCCCTTTACCCAGTCCATATTATCCACATACCATCTTACTGTATTTTCCATCCCTTCCTCAAAAGAGACCTTAGCCTTCCAGTCAAGCTCTCTTCCTATCTTGTCTGAATTCAGGGAATATCTAAGGTCATGCCCCAATCTGTCTTTGACAAACTCTATCAAATTCTCGGATTTTCCTAATAATCCCAAGATGACTTTTACCACATCAATATTCTTTTTTTCTTCCCCGCTGCCAATATTGTAAACCTCGCCTATCTTTCCCTGTTCTATTATCGAAAATATTGCGTCTACACAGTCAGAAACAAAGAGCCATTCCCTTACATTCGTCCCAGTTCCATAAACAGGAATCCTTTCCTCATTCAATCCCTTAAGAATAACCACAGGAATAAGCTTTTCCGGGTATTGCCATGAGCCATAGTTATTAGATGGTCTTACAGTAATTACAGGGAGATCATATGTTCGACAGTATGCCCGACCAAGCATATCAGCTGTTGCCTTACTTACAGAGTAGGGGGAATTGGGGTCCAATGGGCTTGCTTCTTCAAATTGACCCTCAGAAATCTCTCCATATACCTCATCGGTTGACATGTTTATAAACCTTTCTATGCCATAATGTTTTGAAACATCCAACAGAACTTGTGTCCCCTTGATATTGGTTTCTATGAAGGGTGTTGCATCGATAATGCTTCGGTCAACATGGCTTTCTGCTGCCATATGGATAACTATCTGCGGCTTTTCTTTTCTGAAAATATGTTCTACGAATTCCCTATTGGTTATATCTGCCTTGTAAAAGCTGATTTTTTCCTCTACGCCCTTTATCCTTATTTTGTCTCCGGCATAGGTAAGATTATCTATAACCGCAATCCCATAGCCCCGTTGCACGCCCTGTCTTATAAGCTCACTCCCTATAAAACCCGCTCCACCTGTCACCAATAATTTCTTGTTCATGATTATTCTCCTTTTACCTTACCAATAAACCTATCAACCCCATCCTTCCATTCCGGGATATTAATTCCTAACTCTTTTGAAATCTTGGCATTAGACAATGCTGAAAAAAAAGGCCGCTTAGCAGCAACAGGAAAAAAATCTGAAGACACAGGCAGGATTAGATTATCCATGCCAAGCCGTTCTACGACAAATCGTGCTACCTCATATCTTGAAGCATAGCCGCTGTTAGTCAAATGATATGTTCCTTTTAACCCCTCTCTGATAGCCAGCATAGTAACCCGGACAATATCCTCAGTACAGGTTTGGACAGATATTTGATCATATACTATTCTTAGTACCCTGTTTGTCTTGGCCCATTCTGCCAATTTATAAATAAAATTCTGCTTTCCTTCACCAAACACCCAGCTTGTCCTGAACAGCAAAAAGTTATCTGTCTCCTCAAGTAGTGCCCTTTCGCCGGCAAGCTTGCTTGCTCCATAATTATTGATAGGGTTTGGGGTATCATCCTCAGTATAAAAATCATCCTTTGTCCCATCAAATACATAATCCGTGCTATAATGTACCAACAAGGCATTATATCTCTTGCTGGCAGAGGCTAAATTCTTAACCCCATTCATATTTACCATTAAGGCATCCTCAATAGCATCTTCAGCCTTATCCACCAAATTGTAAGCAGAACAATTCAGGATAATATCAGGCTTATAGGAAGAGACAACATCCAGAACAGTCCGGATATCCGATATATCCAGCTGATTCTTGGTCAATGCCTTTACCTCATAATTTGCCAATGTTCTTGAAAATTCCCTTGCAAGTTGACCATTTGCTCCGGTAATAAGAAACTTCATGATGATCACCACACACCCTGACACCTATTGATAGCATGTAACTACTCAGCTGTTATTCTAAGCATATGGTAACTATTCAGCAGCAAGAATAAAATGCCACAGATTCACAGATTAAGCATATAAAATATTCGCAAAAAGGAATATCCAATTAGTACTAATGTAAGCTTTGGTGAAAATCTTATCAATATCAAAAAGAATGATCTTTTAATCTGTGAATCTGTGGCTTTCAAAAAGATATGCTGAATAATTACGATAGCACAAATGATAGCACAAAACAGGGCAGAAAGCAAGAGATTTTTGGCATGTGCGGTAACCTAAGTCAATCACTCCAATCACTGACTTATAATCACCAAGTGCGGTTTCTTATCTCTTGACAATCTTGATAATGAATGCTATACTTTTTCAGGATAAAACACTAAAATAGACAAGGAGGAAAATATAATGTGTTGCTTAAGGTTTATGCTGTTATTTATAACAATATCAGTATCTTTCTCTCAACCAATATATGCTGAAGAACCAGAAAGGTTCATGCTGGATAATGGTCTTGTGGTTATTCTTAAACAGGTTCATGCATCTCCACTTGTTGCCGTGCAGTTATGGGTAAAGACAGGCAGTATTCATGAAGGAGAGTATTTGGGAAGCGGAATATCTCATCTTGTTGAGCACATGCTGTTTAAGGGTACAAAAAAGAGAGGGGTAGGGGATATAGGTCGTCAGGTGAGTGCATCAGGGGGTGAAATAGGGGGATATACCTCTATGGATAGAACGGTTTATCATATGGTTATGCCAAAGGATAATGCTGATATAGCCTTGGATATATTATCTGATGCGGCTGCAAATGCAGTATTTGACCAAAAAGAAATGGAAAAGGAAAAGGATGTTATTTTCAGGGAGATGGATATGTGTGAGGATAACCCGAATAAGTATCTTTCAAGAAAGATATGGCAGGAGGCATTTTCTCATCATCCATATCAATATCCTGTGATTGGATATAAGGAGATATTTTCTCAACTGAATAGGGAGGATCTGTTAAAATATTACCAGCAATTTTATGTACCAAATAATATGATTCTTTCTGTTGTGGGTGATTTTAATAAAGACCGGATGCTGGCAGATATAAACAAATACTTTAAGGAATTAAAAAGAAACTCAATATCTCCAGCGTATATCCCTCAAGAGCCTGCACAGATTGGCAAAAGAATATTTGAGTATGAGAGGGATATAAAGGTAGCATACTTAAAAATGGTTTTTCATATCCCGGATATCAGGAGCAGGGATCTGTATCCCTTGGATGTTATGGCTCTTATCCTTGGTCATGGTGCCTCATCAAGGCTTTATCAAGCATTAAGGGAAAAGGAAAAAACAGTGTATTCCATTGATGCCTGGTCGTATACGCCGCAGTATCCAGGGCTTTTTGGGATTAGTGCTGTCCTTGAGCCGGAAAACTTACAGAAGGCTCAGGATAGTATCTGGAAAGAGGTTGAAGGATTGGCTCAAGGGAATATTGGCGATGAGGAGTTGGAAAAGGCAAGGCAAATGGTTGTTGCCTCCTATATTTTTTCGCAGGAAACAGTCGAATCTCAGGCAGCGGACATTGCCTCTAATGAATATGTTTGCGGGAATGTTAATTTTAACAGGGATTATGTGGTAGGTGTAAAAGGGGTTACCAAGCAAGATATTATTCGTGTTGCAAAACAATACCTTTGCGAGAATAATCTAACAATTGGTATCTTAAAGCCAAATATTAAAGAAAAGGTGATAAGTCCAAGTATACAAGTAAAAGTAGAGCCAACGATTCAAAGGTTTGTTCTTGACAATGGATTGGTTTTACTGGTGCGTGAGGATGAGAGCCTGCCAATTGTTTCTATGCAAGCCGTGTTTAGGGGAGGGGTATTGTTTGAAGAAAAGGGCAAGGAAGGGGTATGTAACCTTGTTCAGAAGATGCTGCTCAAGGGCACTAAAAACCGTACTGCCAAACAGATAGTTGAGGAGATAGAGTCTCGCGGCGGGGGCATCTCAAGTTATGGCGGCAATAATAGCCTGGGGTGTTCTGTAAAGGTATTAAAAGAGGATCTGGATTTAGGGTTTTCATTGCTTTCAGATGTCTTGCTCAACCCGTCCTTTCCAGCCCAAGAGATAGAAAAGGAGAGAGGGGCAATCCTTGCTGCTATCAAGTCGCAGGATGATGACCCGTTTAATTATGCGGTAAGGGTTTTGCGGGAAAATATGTGGCAAAAACATCCATATCGTTATAACAGCCTTGGTACTGAGGAATCGGTGAAGGGACTGAATCGTGATGATTTGAGTGTCTTTCATCAGGCATTTTGTCAGCCCTGGAATATGGTTCTGGCTGTTTTTGGGGATGTGAAGGCACAGGAGATAAAACAGAAGGTTATGGGAATATGGGGAGGGGTAAAAGGGCATAATTTATCATCATACTCCTTGCCGGATGAGCCGGAGCAAAAGGAAGCAAAGCAGGTAGTCTGTGAAAAAGATAAGGAGCAAAGCATTATCCTGCTTGGTTATCATGGGATAACGGTGATGGATCCAGACAAATATGTCTTTGATGTGATGAGTTCTATCCTTTCCGGACAGGGATCCAGACTCTTTACTAACCTGCGGGATAAGTATGGATTAGCATATTTCGTTGGTGTATTTCCCATCCTCGGACTTTCACCAGGGGCATATGTTTTTTACATTGGCACGAGCAAGGACAAGATAGATGCTGCCTTGGAGGGGATAAAGAAGGAAGTAAAAATGTTGAGGGATGAGGTCGTAACCGATGAGGAATTATCCCGGGCAAAGGCATCCCTGATTGGTGAGCACTGGCAAGGCATGGAAACAAATTCTGCCCATGGATTTGATTGTGCCCTGGATGAGCTGTATGGGCTTGGGTATGAAGAGGTGGACAGGTTCGTGGAAAGGATTAACGGGGTTACTAAGGATGATATAAAACGGGTGGCAAATAAATACTTACAAGAGGATAAATGTACTGTGGTTATTGTCAGGTCAGAAGATAAGAAGTTCTGAAGTTTGGGGCTTCAAGGATTAGGAACTTCAGAGGTAATACACATGGTTATGCGAGGAGGCTATTAGGGCAAATTGACAAGTGTTTCCATATTGTGGATTGATAAAAAGGTAATTGCTCAGTATGCTTGAGGAATGTCTGTAATCGGCGATCAGTGATCGGTAACAACTGCTTGCTGGTTATTTCTCAACCGATAACCTGATTATCACAATTTATTGAGTAATTACATTAAGAGACAACTTGGGTTCAACTAAGGGAGAGGAATATGACTCACTTTTGGGCAAAGACTACTTTAGCGGGAAAGCCGGGCATTTCTGTTTACGACCATATGATAAATGTCGGATGTGTGGCACGCTGCATTGCCGAGACCTCGCAGGAACTTCTTGAACGGTTTCATTTGCAG
>JAHIZN010000338.1 GCA_018814245.1 bacterium | reverse complement strand
TTATGAATGATAACCCTGTAATCTTCCCTTCGATTTTAAGGCATTGATTATATTATTATCCCCATATCTCATGTCATATCTCCATATCCCCCTTCTTACACTTTTAATGTTATAGCCTGAACGATTATGATAATTTATAATCCTTTGCGTTCTTTGCGTGAAATCTTTGCATTCTTTGCGTGAAAAGATATGTCAACTTAATTATTGTCTCGCCAGCGAGGGACAAACACTCTCATGCTCCTCTCAAGAACATCTCTGCTATCATTCTTGTAACTGCCACAGGGTCAGATGCTTTTAAGATGGCACTGACAACAGCTATTCCTTCTGTATCTGTTTTTAGTACTTCGGCAAGATTGTGCTGGTTTATTCCACCGATAGCGATTATGGGCAGGCTGACTGTTTTGCGGATTTTCTTGATTATTTTACAACCAAGCGGCTTACCGGCATCATGCTTGGTTGTTGTAGCGTACACTGGTCCAATTCCTATATAATCTGCACCATTTTTTGCTGCTTGTTGTGCTTGAGCCAAACTATGGGTAGATATTCCAATTATTTTATTACCTATAATGTTACGGGCAACACCTATTGGCATATCATCCTGTCCAAGGTGTACACCATCAGCGGAAACAGCTAAGGCAATATCTACCCGATCATTTATGATCAATGGAATACCTGCTTCCTCTGTTATCTCACGCAACATATTGCCCAACATGATTAATTTACTATCAGGCATATTTTCATCTTTAACCCGCAACTGAACAACACCAATGCCTGCGGCAATTATCTCACCTACATAATCCTTATCCCAGATCTTCTCTCCAAGAAGCCCATAATCAAGGATAAGGTACAATCCCTGAATGCCCTTATCTCTTCCAAAAGCTTGCAGTACATCTTGCTCCAGTTCGTATACCTGATACCTCAATGCCTTTATTTCCCGGCTTGTTTCAGAAGAATATAGTTTGGTAAACTCCTCCAATACCCGAATAGCCTCCTGGCTGCGTTTCATATTCGCCTTTATTATCCCTGCCCTTCCTGTTCTGCAATCCTCTGTATCTATCTGTATATTCAATCCAACATCGCTCTGGCTATCTCTGGCATAGATAAGCAAAGATGAGTCAAATGCCTTATCTATCAAACCAGTAATAGAATGCCGTATCCCTTTCAATCTTTCGCTCATTCCATGATTATTTAGTTCAAACCTCACCAATTCTTCAACTACCCGTAACCCTTCTCTTGCCCGATTGAAATTAGCATCAATAATCCTTAATATCCCTTTATCCATCCTGTCACCTTTATTAATCGCGAATCTCGAATCGCGGATTGCGAATCTGGAGGAACAGAGCAGAATCGCGAATCTCGAATCGCGAATTGCGAATCTGGAGAAACAGAGCAGAATCGCGAATCGCGAATTTGAAGAAAAAGAACAGATTCGCGATCCGCAATTCGCGATTCGAGATTCCATCCTCTTTCCTCAGATTCGCGATTCGCGATTCGCGATTCAAACAATCACCCTTGCATATCTCTCATCCTGCCCAGGAGAAAGAAGATAAGGACAATTATCAACAAGATGATGACCTTTGTCAATCCAAAGGAAATAACCATTAATCCAACTGCCAATCCAAGCAAACTACCAATTACTGTGCCCGGGTTTGCAGCGATTAAGGCTAATAATTTTTTCTTCAAATCATTCATCGGTTATATTTCCTCCTTTTTCTTAACTTGTATACTCTACCCCTCGCAATCTGCCGCCGGTATAAAATACTTCCTCTACCCTGACACTAACAGATTTTACACTTACCATGCCAACACCTGCCTCTAAAGATTCTTTTATCCTGACCTGCAATTCAGAGGTAGCATGAGCAACCGGAACATCTGATGTTATTGCAACAACAAGGTCTGCCTTGATATACTTTTTCTTTATTATTACCCTTGGTTTTACCATGCGGATATTTGGTTCTTGAGAGCAAACTCTGACAATAAAATCCTCAACAGCCTTTCGTGTAATTTTTACCTCGCCATTAGCATTTTGAAAGGCAATTCCTTTTTCCTCATGACTAAAAATGCAACTGGTATAAACAATCAATAACCCGATTATCCACATCAAAACCCCAATCTGGATAATAACCATTTTGTGATGTGGATCATTAGCATAGGTTAAAATAAGGTTTGTATCAACCAATCCAAGCCCAATACCAATACCTATGCTTCCTATGGTAAATAGCAGCAAAATGCTCAACACCAGCCCAAATTTATTAATAAAAGCCATAACTATACCCCCTTTTTTCATGTAGGGGACAGGTTTCGAACCTATCCCTTATTTAAGTTTCCTTCCTTTTTCGTGTTTTTCATCATTTTTTTCATCTATCAGGTGTACACCTTGTATATACACATTCACCTCGACTACCTTTAAGCCAGTCATAGATTCCACAGCATTCTTTACACACTCCTGAATCTTTCTCCCTATTTCTGCAATAGAATACCCATATTCAACGATAACAGAAATATCTATTGCTGCTTCTTCCTCTCCAACCGAGACCTTTATCCCTTTTGTTGCCTGCCCACCGGTAATAATTTTAGCCAGTCCATCAACAATACCCTCACTCATTCCTGCCACACCCTCGATTTGAGTGGCAGCAACACTGGCTATAGTGGCAATGACCTCATCGCTAACCTTTACGCTTCCAATACCTACTTGATCCACCATGTCGATTTATCCTCCTTACCTTTTTATAAGCGTTCAGCTTTCAGCAGTCAACCCAGACTATAAAATCAAAGCAAATGAAGCGTTCTTGACCTTTACGCCTTTCTGTGCCAGAAGGGCTGCCGTAACGCCTTGCGTCCCTCGCTGGCGTGAGCAATGGGTGGGGCAGCTGAAGGAGATACACCCCTGACAGCTAATTGCTGGTAGTTGAATGCTTACGAATTGCTTACAACCTACTTACCCTTTTTATTCATATAATCCAGGAAATGAGTATGTATCTCTCCCTTATTAAACAAATTATCGTTTAATATCCTTAAATGAAACGGCACCGTTGTTTTTATTCCATTGACAATAAACTCAGAGAGAGCTCTCTTCATTCGAACAATAGCCTCTCCTCGATCATTACCATAGGTAATGAGCTTGGCTATCAAGGAATCATAGTTTGGTGGAATGGTGTAACTATCATAGATATGAGTATCTATTCTCACACCGGGTCCGCCAGGCAAATGAAGGCTTTCTATCTTACCCGGAGAAGGGGCAAAGTTATTATCAGGATCTGCAGCATTTATTCGACACTCAATGGCATGTCCGGAGATAACAACATCTTTCTGGGTAAGTTTAAGTTTTTCACCCGCAGCCAGTTTGATTTGCATCTTTACCAGATCTATTCCTGTAACTAATTCAGTTACAGGATGTTCCACCTGAATACGAGTATTCATCTCAATAAAATAAAAAATTTTTTCCTTTGAATCAAACAAGAATTCTATGGTTCCAGCATTCTTGTATTTCACAGACTTGGCTGCTTTTATTGCGATTTCACACATCTTTTGTTTTACTTTTAAGTCAATATTTACCGCAGGTGATTCTTCAATCAATTTTTGATGCCTTAATTGGATAGAACATTCTCTTTCGCCAAGATGGATAACATTGCCATGATTATCAGCCAATATTTGCACCTCGATATGCCTTGGCTCATGGATATATTTTTCTATGTAAAGGGCTGAATTCTTAAATGCCTTTTCTGCCTCTAATCTTGCTGCATTAATCATTGGCTCAAGCTGTGATGGGTCTTCAATAATTCGCATTCCCTTTCCACCGCCGCCGGCTGCAGCCTTAATAATCACAGGATACCCAATCTTTTGGATGATCTTTTTTATTTCAGTTATGCTGCTTACAGCCTCCAGCGAACCGGGCACAATAGGAACGCCAGCCTTTTTCATCAATATCTTTGCCTCTATCTTATTCCCCATGCTGGTAATTACATCTGGTGATGGACCAATAAAGGCAATATTATGCTCTATACAAATCTCTGCAAAGGTAGCATTTTCAGCCAAAAAACCATATCCCGGATGGATGGCATCACATTCGGTAATGATAGCCGCACTAATTATTTGCGGTATATTAAGATAGCTCTCTGAAGCAGGAGCCGGACCAATACATACCCTTTCATCCGCAAGTTGGGTATGAAGGGAATCGGTATCTGCCTTAGAATATACAGCGACTGTTTTTATATCTAAATCCTTTGCTGCTCTGATTATTCTTAGGGCTATCTCACCCCTGTTAGCTATAAGAATTTTCTTAAACATCTTCTTCCTCTCTTGTTGTCGTGTCAACAGCAGAAGCAGGCTCGATCAAAAACAATGGCTGATCATACTCTACAGGCTGACCATTTTTTATCAATATCTTTGTAATTACACCAGACATTTCTGCACGAATCTCATTGTCTATATCCACAACTCTAACCCGTCCAAGAATTTGAGATGGTTGGATAACTGAGCCTAATTTAACATAAGGAATATCTTTGCCTTTTGGATAAAGATAGAATATCCCGACCAATGGGGAGAAAATCTCTCTGTCTCCATGTTCAAGCTGTGCTCCTGTATCTGATGATTCATCATCCTCCAGAAGAGAGTCAGTATCTCCGGCAGAGTCAACAACCATTCCAGTACTTGGGCGGCAAATCTTTACCTTAAGATTGGTATCCTCAATCTCAAGCTCACTCAAACCATTTTCATTCATGACATCTATAAGGCTTTTAACCCTTTGACGAATATCCATAATCTATGCCCTTTTGTAACTGCTCAAGTATTCTATATTCGTAAGCGTTCAGCTATACATTAAAAAAGTGTAAGAAGGGGGATATGGAGATATGACATGAGATATGGGGATAATAATATAATCAATGACTTAAAATCGAAGAGAAGATTACAGGATTATCATTCCTAATGGGATAAGTTGTATTATCCTCATATCTCTCTAATCCTTATATCTCCTTATCTCCTCCATAATCTCCTACATCTCCTTTTCTTACACTACCTGAACGGTTACCTATATTCTTGATGCCTCTTACGCCCTTTCAATATATTCCTTGGTACGGGTATCAACACGAATAACCTCGCCTACATTTACGAATAATGGAACTTGAACAACTATTCCTGTTTCCATAGTAGCTGCTTTTGTTGCTCCAGTAACTGTATTCCCTTTGAATCCAGGCTCTGTCTCTGTAATCGTTAGATTCACGGCTGTAGGCAATTCTACTCCCATCACCTCACCCGTATCATCCCTTACAAGAAGGCAAACCTCATCATTTTCCTTCATAAATCCAGCAGCCGTACCAACCTTATCCCGTGAAACCTCTACCTGTTCATACGATTCACTATCCATAAACACATAATTATCCTGAGATTGATATAGAAAACTCACATTTCTCTTGAAAATTTTGACCAGATGGAATTTCTCTTCTGGGCGAAGGGTTTTATCAGCAACCGATCCAGTGTAAAAATTCTTAAACTTAGCCTTGACAAATGCCCCTCCCTTTCCTGGTTTTACATGTTGGAACTCTACACAGATATATAATCCATTATCCATCTCTATAATCATTCCCGGACGAACATCATTAGCAGCAACCATCTCTATTCCTCCTCGTATAATAACAAAAATTACAATTATTCAGGTATGCAGAATTTAGAATGGAGACAGCGACCACAAGGGTCGCAGCTACAAGTTTTGCCCACGAATAGCTGTAGCTGCAGTGTGCCCCATGGGTACTGCCTTCTTGTTCCTGCCTTAATCATTCTTGCACCTGAATAGTTACCAAAAATCTAACATAGACAATATTATAACAAATTTTCAAATATTGTCAAGGTATTTTTAGGTTCTTTCGTATTAAATAGATAGTAAGTGGTGTAAGCAAAGGAAATATGAGGATTATGAGGTTATACATATCTACTACTGCGTCATCATTAAAGTTTAGGATTAAGCATGTGTCACTCCTGCCCCTGCGAATGCACTTATCCTTACCCACAAGTTCAACCACCATTAATTCAACAATTCAACAATTCAACAATTCAACAATTGACAATTTCTGAATTAATGAATTGTTGAATTATTAATCATTTTGCGGTACATGCTTCTGCTGTTTTACAGTATTTCCCATCAGAATTCCGTTCCCAAAAAGATGTGGGTAAGGATAAGGCGAATGCAGGAGTGCAGGAATGACAATATCCCAGCGATGCTCGGAGGAAATTGAAGTTATCATATCCTAACATTTAATCGTGACGCAGCACTACACTCTCAGACACTGGTACATAATCCGGCAGCCGCAACCTTTTAGGTTGCGTTATTCTGCGCAGGCTTCAGGGCTGCGACTACCAAAAGTACCAATGGTTTTGATGTAATTATCCACAACTGCACAGGTGGAATTTATTTGTGCTGTGCAGTTGTTGCATTAAGCCATAAAAGCATAACAATAGTACGCAAATACAGAGAAAGATCCACAAAGGGTGTAAATCATAAGAGACTCTGGCCCTTGCCATGCTTTTCTCATTTGTAATTACTCCTGTTTCGCTGCAATTATTTTCCCTGAGTTTACACCCTTTGTGGTTCTTTCTCTGCCAGAGGTGCTGCCTCTTCTTGTTGAATTTATCTATAGAGACAGGTCTGAGACCTGTCTCTATAGACTAACGAGACTTGATGCAATTATTCACAACCGCACGGCTCGAATTTATTTGTGCATACAAGACTATCAGACTAACTTATGCTATCTTATACGCAATCTCTGTACCATTCAACATCTCTGAGAAAGCCTTGCCATATATGACTTTCCCTGTTTTCTCTATTTGAAGAATCATAGGATCACCGACCCTGTATCTTCGATAGAATTCATCTGCTTTAATGATCAAAGGTCTTAAATAGTTGCCAAAAGATTGGTATACTTCATTTATCTCCACTTCCACCTCTTTTTCTACAGCCTTTAGATTCATTTCATCCCGAACAACAAGCAAGATGTCAATATTATTGCCATTTTCTTCCTCATCATGGATAACATTACCAAATAAGATTAAAGAAACAGCAAATATTTTGAATCTTTTTGTAATGTGATCGCATAGGGTTAATAATAGCTCTTTTTCTGACTTGAACAATGGTTTCAAGATATCCCTTGCCAAAAGATTGTTTGGATTGATTTGATAAATCATAGCATTACCAACAATCTTGACACAGACAATTCCCTGATCAGCCAATTCTTTTAATGCCTGATGTGCCTTAAGATGAGATAGCCCTATTTTTTTAGCTATTTGACGACCGGTGAGTTCTTCCTGGCAGGAAAAAAGATAACGAAGTAATTTTACCTTAGAGCGTTGCCCTAAAACCGTATCGAATGTGTCCTGAAAATGCATCTACCCCCCTCCCCTTTTTATAGATACAAGAAAAGACAAAAATATTATACTACAACAAAGCTATTTTGTCAACTATTATTGTAACTATTCAGCAATTCTCGGTGAACATACGAAAAAATAGAGTTTTCACTTAAAATTACATACTTGTTGCATATTGCTGCATATTCTTGACAAAAATAGAATAAAATTAGACGAGCAAGACATATTTATGCTTTCAGACACACTTAAAACTGTTTTTTCATCCTTCACAGTTGCCATAAATCTTATCTAATCTTGCATTCAGGACACACCAATCCCTATCTTATCTTAATTGAGAAACCTATTTACCTTAAATTACATACAAAATTTTCATCTTGCTATGGAGACTTAAAACATATCTGATATTTTGTTGGTGTTAAGG